>NZ_JBFAOU010000052.1:0-46174 GCF_040675365.1 Catellatospora sp. NPDC049609
CCAACACCATCGCCGCGGTAGAGGCGGGCGTACGCCACGTGCACTCGGCCAGCGGCGTGCCGCCCGCCGCGCCGACCAGTCAGGCGGCCGCACCGGCCGTGACCGGACGGCGCTCCTCGCCGGCCTGCCCGCTGATCATCTTGTGCCCCTCGTGCGACTCGAGCGTGGCGTCGCGCCCGCGGGTCACCTCGATGCGGCGCGGCTTGGCGCGCTCGGCGACCGGGATGGTCAGCGTCAGCACGCCGTCGCGGTAGTCCGCGCGGATCGCCTCGACGTCGAGGCCGTCGCCCAGCACGAGCTGGCGGCTGTACCGCCCGGACGGGCGCTCCGACACCAGGTAGGACGCGTCCTCGGGGTCGTTGCGGCGGCGCTCGCCGCGCACGGTCAGCGTGCCGTTCTCGGCCGACACGTCGAGGCTGTCGACGTCGATGCCCGGCATGTCGAAGCGGACCACGAACGTGTCGCCCGTGCGCAGGCAGTCCATCGGCATCGGCGACGGGGTCCGGGCCGTCCCGAACACCTCACCGGCGAGCCGGTCGAAGTCGCGGAACGGGTCGAAACGCATCATGATCAACACACCTCCCAGATGAGTGCTCCGGCAAGAACTCTCGCTTGCCTGACACAAATTCTAGTACGGCTGATGCAGATTTCAAGTCCCGACCGGAACACTTTTTCTGCGCTCACGAGCCGGGGCTGACCAGGCCGCTCTCGTACGCGAAGATGACCGCCTGCACCCGGTCGCGCAGCTGCAGCTTGGCGAGGATGCGCGCGACGTGCGTCTTCACCGTGGCCTCGCCCAGCTGCAACTGCGCCGCCAGCTCGGCGTTGGACAGGCCGCGGGCCAGCAGCACCAGCACCTCGCGCTCGCGCGCGGTCAGCGTGGGCAGCGCGCCGAAGTCCTCGCGCACGCCCGACGCGGAGCTGAACCGGTCGACCAGCCGCCGCGTGATCGACGGCGCCAGCAGCGCGTCGCCGTCGCGGACCAGCCGCACCGCGTGCACCAGGTGGTCCGGCGTCACGTCCTTGAGCAGGAACCCGCTGGCCCCGGCGCGCAGCGCCGCGTAGACGTACTCGTCCAGGTCGAACGTGGTCAGGATGATCACGCGGGTCGGCTCGCCCGCGGTGGTGGTCGCGCCGGTCGCGAGCAGCCGGCGGGTCGCCTCCAGGCCGTCCATGCCCGGCATCCGGATGTCCATCAGCACCACGTCCGGACGCACCCGCCGCACCGCCGCCAGCGCGGCCTCGCCGTCGCCCGCCTCCCCCACCACGTCGATCCCGGCCGCGGCGAGGATCATCGCGAACCCGCTGCGGACCAGCGCCTGATCGTCGGCGACCACCACGCGCAACTGCTCGCTCACGCCCCCACCTCGCTTCGCTCGCTCATGACGCCGCCGGGATCCGCGCGGCCAGCCGGAAACCGCCGCCCGGCGCGGCGCCCGCCTGCAGCGAGCCGTCGTGCAGCCGCAGCCGCTCGCGCAGCCCCAGCAGGCCGCGCCCGGCCCCCGGCCCGCCCGGCTCCCCCGTCGGCGGCTCGTTGCTGACCTCGACGAGCAGGTCCCCGCCGTCCCGCCGGATCTCCACCGCGGTACGCGCGCCCGGCGCGTGCCGCAGCGCGTTGGTCAGCCCCTCCTGCACCACCCGGTACGCCGTCAGGTCCACGCCCTCGGGCACCTGCGTGCCGTCGCGGCGCAGCGTGACCGGCTGGCCCGCGGCGCGTACCGCGTCGACCAGGGTGTCCAGCTCGCGCAGGCCGGGCTGCGGGTGCAGCCGGTCGTCGACCGGCGCCATCAGCCCCAGCAGGTGGCGCAGCTCGGCCATCGCGGACCGGCCGCTGTCCTCGATCGCCGACAGCGCGCCCGCCGCCAGGTCCGGGCGCTGGTCGATGACCTTCCCGGCCGCACCGGCCTGCACCACCATCACGCTGACGTGATGGCTGACCACGTCGTGCAGCTCGCGGGCGATCCGGGCCCGCTCCTCGGCCATCGCGGCGCGGGCGGTCGCCGCCTGCTCCTGCTCCAGCGCGGCGGCCCGGCGGGCCGCGGCGTCGGCCCGGTCCCGCGCGCTGCGCAGCGCGGCGGCGAACAGCCCGGCGGGCAGCAGCACCGCGAACGGGCTCGCCCAGCCCGGCATCTGCGGGATCGACTGGGCGAACAGGGCCGCCGCGACCACCGCCGCGACCACCAGCAGCCCTCCGGCCAGCCGCACGCTGCGGCCGTACGCCACCGCCGAGTAGGCGCAGATCAGCACCGCGATGAAGCCCGGCCAGAGCAGGCCGTCCTGGATGAGGAAGACGGCTCCGGCCGCCACGGCGAAGGCGGCCGGCGGCCACCGGCGGCGCCACGCCACGGCCGCCCCGGCGATGATGTTGACCAGCAGCATCCCGTCGTCGATCCCGCCGTCCTCGCGGTGCCCGGGCAGCTGCCCGTGCGGCGCGTCCGGCGCGATCGGTGCCCGCATCTCGTCGTCCCCGCTCGGGAACTCGGGGATCGCCGGACGCTCCGGCACCGGCGGGACCTCGACCATGCGGGACATGCCGGGCAGGTCCAGGTAGACCGGAGCCGGGGCGTCGCCGTGGTCTCCGGCACCGACCGCCAGCGCCCACACGATCCCGGCCACGACCAGCGCCAGCGCGAGGGCCAGGTCGGTCGGGGGCACCCCGAGGCGGGCGGGCAGGCGGCGCAGGAAGGTCGGCACGCCGCTAATTGTGCCCAGGTCAGCCCGGCACGGCGTCCGCCGTGATGACTACCCGGCTCATCATCGTGGCGGACTCCACCGCGCCAGGTTCGCTCCCGCGCCGGACGCGCCCGCGCACCACCTCTTCCTACGGTCACCAGGACCGATGTCCGACCTGGAAAAGGGGCAGCGAACATGACCGAACTGATCCGCCTGCGCGACGTGGCGAAAGCGTACGAGGCCGCCGGGCCCCCGGCACTGAGCGGCGTCGACCTGACCGTGCACGCCGGGGAGGCCGTCGCCGTCATGGGCCCGTCCGGCAGCGGCAAGTCCACCCTGCTCAACGTCATCGCCGGGCTGGACCGGCCGACCGGCGGCACCGTCGAGGTCGCGGGCGTGCGCGTCGACAAGCTGTCGGAGACCGCGCTGGCCCGCTTCCGCAGCGCCCACGTCGGCATCATCTTCCAGTTCTTCCACCTGCTGGACGAGATGACCGTGCGCGACAACGTGCTATTGCCCGCCCGGCTGGCCGGCATGCGCACCGCCCAGGCCCGCTCGCGCGCCGACGAGCTGCTCGAACGGCTCGGCATCGCGGGCAAGTCCGACGACTACCCGGCCCGCCTGTCCGGCGGCCAGCGCCAGCGGGTCGCCATCGCCCGCGCCCTGATGAACCGGCCGCAGCTGCTGCTGGCCGACGAGCCCACCGGCGCCGTCGACCAGCAGGCCGCCGCGGGCGTGCGCGACCTGCTGCACGAACTGTCCGCTGACGGCCTGACCCTGCTGCTGGTCACCCACGACCCGCAGCTCGCCACCGCCGCGGGCCGCCGCCTGATCACCATGCGCGACGGCCGCGCCACCGAGGCGGTGCCCGCATGACCACCCACCCCGACCAGACCACCGCCCACCCCGACCGGACGGCGCGGGCCGAAGGGTCCGCCGGGCGACCGCGGACGACCGGGCACGCCACCGACCGGCGGGGCCGGGGCGCGGGTGCGGTGTTCTCCGCCGCCCGAGCCGCGGTCGCCCGGCGGCGGATGCAGACGGTGATCGTCGGCGTGATCGTGCTGTTGTCGGCGGCGACGACCGTCCTGGGCATCGGGCTGCTGGTGTCGTCGCACGGACCATTCGACGACGCGTTCGCCGAGGCGCAGGGCTCCCACGTCACCGCGACCGTCCGCGCCGATGTGCCCGCCGAGCAGCTCGCCGCCACCGCCGGCGCGTCCGGCGTCGCCGCCGTCGCGGGCCCGTTCGACCAGGTGACCGCAGCCATCGGCGGCGTGATGGGGCCGCCCGGCCGCGAGTCCGTCATCGTCGGCCGCGGCGAGCAGCACGGGCCGGTGGACCGGCTCACCCTCAGCAGCGGCGCGTGGCTGAGCGGGCCGGGGCAGATCGTGCTCACCCGCCGCATGGCCGGGACGCTGCTCAGGGCCGGCAGCGAGGTCACCGTCAACGGGGTGAAGCTGCGCGTGGTCGGTTTCGCCGCGTCGGTCACCGGCACCGCCGAAGCCTGGGTGTGGCCCACGCAGACCGACGTGCTCGGCGGCGAGAACGCCGCGCGGCAGCTGCTCTACCGCTTCACCACCCCCGGCGCCGACGACGCCGCGCTGCGTGCCGCCCTGGCCACGGCCACGGCCGGGCTGCCCGAGGGGGCGGTCACCGGGGCGGTGACGTACCTGACGGTCCGGCAGGCGCTCAACCGGACCATCTCGGCCATCGCGCCGTTCGTGGTCGCGTTCGCGGTGCTCGGCATCGTGCTGTCGGTGCTGATCACGGTCAACGTCGTCAACGGCGCGGTAGTCTCGGGTTTTCGGACCATCGGCATCCTCAAGACCCTCGGCTTCACCCCCGGGCAGGTCATCGCCGTGTACGTCGCGCAGGTGCTGGTCCCGGCGGTGGCCGGGACGGTGCTCGGGGCGGCGCTCGGCGCCGGGCTGGCCGTGCCGCTGCTCGCGCAGACCGACGACGCGTACGGCGTTCCCGGCGACGGGGCCGGCGTGCCGCTGTGGGTGCTGGGCCTGGTGCTGGTCGTCGCGCCGCTGCTGGTCGCGCTCGCGGCGCTCGGTCCGGCGCTGCGGGCCGGGCGGCTGGCCGCCAACCAGGCGATCAGCGTGGGCCGCGCGCCGCGTACCGGCCGGGGGTTCCGGGCCCGCCGCGCGCTGACCGCGTCCCCGCTGCCGCAGCCGGTCGCGCTCGGGCTCGGCATGCCGCTGGCCCGGCCGTCGCGGGCGGTGGCGACGCTGGTGGCGCTGCTGCTCGGGGCGGTCACGCTGGTGTTCTCCAGTGGGCTGTCCGCGTCGATGAGCGAGGTGAACACCGCGTTCACCCGGATCGACGCGGTCACCGTGACGGTGCACATGCTGGTGCCCGGCGCGTTCGGGCCGGAGTTCGGCCCGCCCGGCGGCCGGCCGGACGATCCCGCCGAACCGGCCGAGGTCGCCGCCGCCACGGCCGCGCTGCCCGGCACCGCGCACTCGACGCTGCTGTACGAGGCCGAGGCGCGCGTCGCGGGCCTGGCCCAGGAGGTCCGGCTCAACGGCTACACCGGCGACGCGAGCTGGACCGGGTACCGCATCGCCGCCGGGCGCTGGTACTCCGGCGCGGGCGAGGTCGTGGTCACGTCGTACTTCCTGCGCCAGACCGGGTACGCCGTCGGCGACCGGCTGCACCTGCCCGGCGACCGCTCGGTGCTCATCACCGGGGAGGTCATCAACGGCAGCGACGGGTTCACCGTGATCGGCGACGCGTCGCTGGTCGACAAGCCGATGAACGCGCAGATCGAGGTCGCGCTCACGCCGGGCACCGACGCGGCCGCGTACACCAAGGCGCTGCAGGAGAGGTATCCGATGGAGTCGACCGGGGTGTACGTCGAGGACCGCAACGTCGGCGAGGACGGCGAGACGTTCCTGATCATCCAGACGCTGATCGCGACGCTGACGCTGCTGCTGGCGGTCGTCGCGGCGCTGGGGGTGCTCAACACGGTGGTGCTGACCACGCGCGAGCGCATCCATGAGATCGGCGTGCTCAAGGCGCTGGGCATGACGCCGCGGCAGACGCGGATCATGATCATCACCTCGATGGTGGGGCTGGGGCTGCTCGCGGGGGTGGTCGCGGTGCCGCTGGGCATCGCGCTGCACCACGCGGTGATCCCGGTGATGGGCGACGCGGCGAGCACCGCGCTGCCGCAGTCGGCGATGGAGGTGTACCAGCTCCGCGAGCTGCTGCTGCTCGGCGGGGCGGGCATCCTGCTCGCGGTCCTCGGCGCGCTGCTGCCCGCCGGCTGGGCCGCCCGCACCCGCGTGGCCACCGCCCTGCGCGCGGAGTAGCCGCACGAAGATCGCGGTTCGGTGTCACGAAGTGAAGCGAGACTGCGCTTTCCGACACCGAACCGCGATCTTCCACGGACGCGTCCAGGTGGGACCGTCCGGGGCAGCAGGTGGGCGATCGTTGCCCGATGATGGCCGGATGAGCCGGAACCGGAGCGTGCTGCGGGTGCTGCTCGTCGCCGCAGCGGCCACAGCGATGTCGCTGCTGGTCTGCCTCGGGGCGGGGCGCCTGGGCGTCGGGCCGTTCGGTGTGGTGGTGACCGAGCACCAGCCGCAGCTGGTCATCTTCGATCCGGTGGCCGACCCCGCGCACCTGTGGGTCCTCGTGGCCTGGGACAAGGACGGCTACTGCTCGGGCCAGTTCACCGTCGCGGCGAGCGAGACCGCGACGGAGGTCCGCGTCGGCGTCGTGACCAGTCGCGAACACCGCCGGGGAGACTGCGCGGGTCTCGGCTCGGACGGTACGGCGGCGGCGTCGTTGCAGCTCGCGAGCCCGCTCGGCGACCGTGCCGTGGTCCGGGACGCCGACGGCGTCCGCCTACCGGTGCGCGACGTCTGGACCCCCCACCCCTCGGCGGCGCCCACCCCCACCCCGTAGCGACCCACGGCCCCCGGAGCGTCCGTGGAAGATCGCTGTTTCCGGTCAGGATGTGTGGCTGGACTGGACTTGCCGACCGGAAACACGATCACCCCTGACCTGGGCCGATGGAGCGGCTCCGAGCCGGCTCCGAGGTGATTGATGTTGAACGTTCAGCAACCGGCACTGGTCTCGTTTCGGTAACACCCCTAGGCTCAGGTGATGCCGGGTCGCTTCAGAATCGTGGACACCGCGCCCGCCGTGCCCCCCGCACCCCCGCCGACGACCACCCCCGGGACCGGCACGGACGGCGGCGCACCGGGTCCGCGTGCCCGCGTACCGCATCGTGTGCTGATCGCGGCGCTGGCGGCGGCGGTGCTGGCGCTGACCGCGGTGGTCGCCTTCCAGTGGGGATCGTCCTCGTCGTCGCAGGCCCCCGCGGCCGCACCGGCCCCGTCGCCGTCGGCCGAGCAGCCGCTGACCGTGGGCGAGATCTACCAGACGCTGGCCCCTTCCGTCGTGTTCGTCAAGTCGACCGGCAAGAGCGGCACCGCGACCGGCACCGGCGTGGTCGCCAACGCCGACGGCTCCGTGCTCACCGCCCTGCACGTGGTCCGCGGCGCGAGCGCGATCGAGATCTCCTTCGCCGACGGCACCACCACCAAGGCCACCATCTCCGGCCAGGACCCGAAGCAGGACATCGCCGTGCTGACCCCGGCGCAGCTGCCGTCGGTGCTGGTCCCGGCGGTGCTCGGCGGTGGGGCCGCGATCGGCGACCCGGTGGTGGCCATCGGCAACCCGCTCGGCCTGGTCCAGTCGACCACCTCCGGTGTCGTGTCCGGCCTGGACCGCTCCATCGTCGCCAAGGAGGCGGGCGAGCTGGACGGGCTGATCCAGTTCGACGCGGCGGTCAACCCGGGCAGCTCGGGCGGGCCGCTGGTCAACGAGCGCGGGCAGACCATCGGCATCGTGGTCGCGCTGGCCAACCCGACCCAGGACGGCACGTTCATCGGCGTCGGCTTCGCCGTGCCGATCGGCGCGGCGCTGGGCGCCGACGGCCCTCGCCCCCAGCTGTGATCCCCCACCGAACCGATGAGGACGGACAGATGAGCACTCCCGGCACCCCCGGCCCGAGCACCGTCGAGCAGGTGCTGTACGAGGTCAAGAAGGTCATCGTCGGCCAGGACGCCCTGCTGGAGCGCCTGATGGTGGCGCTGCTGGCGAGGGGGCACATCCTCGTCGAGGGGGTGCCGGGCCTGGCCAAGACGCTGGCCGTGCGGTCGCTGGCCGAGGCGGTGGGCGGGCAGTTCCACCGGGTGCAGTTCACGCCCGACCTGGTCCCGGCCGACATCGTCGGCACGCGGGTGTATCACCAGCACAGCGGCGAGTTCCAGGTGTCGCTCGGGCCGGTGTTCACGAACCTGCTGCTGGCCGACGAGATCAACCGGGCGCCCGCGAAGGTGCAGAGCGCGCTGCTGGAGGTGATGCAGGAGCACCAGGTCACCATCGGCCGGGAGACGTACCAGGTGCCGGAGCCGTTCCTGGTGCTGGCCACGCAGAACCCCATCGAGAACGAGGGCACGTACGCGCTGCCCGAGGCGCAGGTCGACCGGTTCATGATGAAGGTCCTGGTCGGCTATCCGAGCCCGACCGAGGAGTTCGTGATCGTGGAACGGGCGGTGCAGGCGACCGCCGTGATCCAGAAGGTCATCGACCCCGAGCAGCTCATCGCGCTGCAGCAGCAGGCCGACCGGGTGTACGTCGACCCGTCGCTGATCGACTACGCGGTGCGGCTGACCAACGCCACCCGCGAGCCGGCCCTGGTCGGGCTCGGCGACCTGGCCCGCTACGTGACGTTCGGGGCGAGCCCGCGCGCGTCGATCAACCTGGTGCTGGCCGGGCGGGCGCTGGCGTTCCTGCGCGGGCGCGACTACGCGCTGCCGCAGGACCTGATCGACCTGGCGCTGGACGTGCTGCGGCACCGGCTGGTGCTGTCGTACGAGGCGCTGGCCGACGAGGTCAGCGCCGACGCGATCCTGGACCGGGTGCTGGCCTCGCTGCCGGTGCCCGAGCTCGCGCTGCAGGGCCGCTGAGCATGACCGCGGCCTCCGACCGGTTGCTGCGGCGCCTGGAGTGGCAGGTGCTGCGGCGTCTCGACGGCCGCCTGCAGGGCGGGCACCGCACGGTGTGGCGCGGCGTCGGCATCGACTTCGCCGACCTGCGCACCTACACCCCCGAGGACGACGTGCGCCACATCGACTGGAACGTCACCGCGCGGATGGACGAGCCGTTCGTGCGGCAGTACACCGAGGACCGCGAGCTCACGGCGTGGCTGGTGCTGGACCGGTCGGCGTCGATGCGCGTCGGCGGCGACGGGCACGGCAAGGCGTCGGTGCTGACCGAGCTGGCGCTGTGCCTGGCCCGGCTGCTGTCGCAGCACGGCAACCGGGTCGGCGCGGTGCTCTACGACAACGCGCACCAGCTGGTGCTGCCGCCGCGCAGCGGGCGTACGCAGACCCTGCGGCTGGCCCACGAGCTGGACCGGCCGGCGCCCGCGGGCAAGGCGGGCGCGACCACGGACCTGTCGGCGATGCTGCGGCTGGCCGCGACCACGGCGCGGCGGCGCAGCCTGTTCCTGGTGCTGTCGGACTTCATCGGCGAGCCCGGCTGGGAGCGGGCGCTGACCCTGCTGTCGCACCGGCACGAGGTGGTCGCGGTGCGCATCGTGGACCCGTCCGAGCTGCGCCTGCCCGACCTGGGCCTGGTGGTCATCGAGGACGCCGAGACCGGCGAGCAGCTGCTCGTCGACACCGGCGACCCGCTGCTGCGCCGGCGCTTCGCGGCGCAGGTGCGCGAGCGGGAGTCCGAGCTGGCCGGGACGATGCGCCGGGCCGGGGTGGCCGCGCACCGGGTCACCACGGACACCGACCTGGTCGACGCCCTGGTGGGCATGGTGCGGCACGCGCGGCGGAGGCCCCGATGACGGTCATGTATCCGAGCCTGCTCGTCTACGGCCTGGTGCTCGCCGCCGCCGCCGTCGCCGGGTACGTGGTACTGCAGCGCCGCCGCGCGTCCGCGCCGCGGGCGGTCGCGGTCGGCCGCACCGGGTGGCGGCGGCATCTGCCGTACGCGCTGTTCCTGACCGCGCTGACGCTGCTGCTGTCGGGCCTGTCCCGGCCGCAGGCCGAGCTGCCGGTGCCGCGGGTGGCGGGCACGGTGGTGCTGGTGTTCGACGTGTCGAACAGCATGGCCGCCGACGACGTCGCGCCGAGCCGGCTGGCCGCCGCGCAGAGCGCGGCCGAGGGCTTCGTGAAGGCGCAGCCGGACACCGTCGACATCGGCGTGGTCATGTTCGGCCAGGGCGGCCTGCTCACCCAGACGCCCACCGACGACCGCGACGCCGTGCTGGACGCGATCTCCCGGCTGACCCCCAGCGGCGGCACGTCGCTGCGGCAGGCGATCCTGACCGCGCTGGGCGCGATCGTCGGCGAGCCGGTGGACCTGCCCGCCGAGGACGATCCGGAGCTGCCCGACCTGGGCTACTGGGGCTCGGCGACGATCGTCGTGTTCTCCGACGGGCAGGACGACGCGCCCGCCGACGCCGAGGCGGCGGCGATGCTCGCGGCGGGTGCGGGCGTGCGCATCGAGACCGTCGGCATCGGCACCACCCAGGGCACCACCGTGGAGGTCGACGGATACCAGGTCGCCACCGCGCTCGACGAGCAGCTGCTGACCGCGCTGGCCGCGGCGACGGGCGGTTCCTACCATCCGGCGGGTGACGCCGCCGCCCTCAACGGCATCAGCGACGCGATCGACCTGCGCATCACCGTGCAGCGTGAGTCGGTCGAGCTGACCGGGCCGCTGGCCGGGCTCGCGCTCCTCCTGCTGACCCTCGGCGGACTGCTGATGATCCGCTGGTACGGAAGGATCGTCTGATGTCGCTCACCTGGCCGTGGGCGCTGGCCGCCCTGCTGGCGGTGCCGCTGCTGCTGCTGGTGCGCTGGTGGATGAACCGGCGCCGCCGCAAGCTGGCGGTGCGGGTGTCGAGCCTGGCGCTGATCCGCGCGGCGCTGCCCGGCCCGAAGCGGTGGCAGCGGCACCTGCCGGTGGCCCTGTTCGTGCTGGCGCTGCTGGCGCTGGGGTTCGCGGTGGCCCGGCCGCAGGCGTCGCTGCGGGTGCCGACCAGCTCCAGCTCGATCGTGCTGGCGCTGGACGTGTCGCAGTCGATGTGCTCGACCGACGTCCCGCCGAACCGGCTGACCGCGGCGCGCGAGGCCGCGCGGGAGTTCGTGCGGTCGCAGGACGACGGCACGCGGATCGGGCTGGTCGCGTTCTCCGGGATCTCCGGGCTGCTCGTCGCGCCGACCACGGACCGCGACGCGCTGCTGGACGCGATCGACGGGCTGCGTACGGCGCGGGGCACGGCCATCGGGCAGGCGATCCTGACCTCGATCGACGCGATCGCCGAGATCAACCCCGAGGTGGTGCCGATCGGCGTCGACCTGGGCGAGACGGTCCGGCCGGAGGGCGACGGCTACGTCCCCGACACGATCGTGGTGCTCACCGACGGCGCGAACACCCAGGGCGTGGACCCGGTGACCGCGGCGGAGCAGGCCCGCGGGCGCGGGCTGCGGGTGTACACGATCGGGTTCGGCACGACCGAGCCCGCGCCGATGGTGTGCAGCCCCGACCAGCTCGGCAGCGGCGGCATGGGCACCCGGCCGGAGTGGCAGGGCCGGTTCGGCGGCGGCCGCCGCGCCCAGCTGATCGACGAGGACACCCTGTCCGCGGTGGCCGAGCTGACCGGCGGGGAGTACTTCCGCGCCGAGGACGCCGACCAGCTCAACGAGGTGCTGACCGACCTGCCGAGCACGATCGTCACGCAGGAGCGCGACGTCGAGATGACCGTCTGGTTCGTGCTGCTGGGGGTGCTCGCGGCGGCCGGGGCGATCGGCTTGTCCCTGCGCTGGAACAAATCCTGACCGGCACCGTCCGGAAGCGACGGTCTGGCGCACGCGGGCGCGGATCGGCGAGGATGGCCCGGTGTGGGACCTGACGATCAATCTACTGGCGAGCGCCATCGCCGGTGTCGCGGTGTGGCTGACCCAGTACGCGCTGCGCCGGCGGCGGCTGCACCGGATGCGCGCGTTCTTCGGGCTGGCCGCCGAGGCGCCGTGCGTGTTCTTCGTGTCGCGGCATGCGTCGTCGCCGCATCCGAACAGCGTGCACCGGGTGGACATGGGGGCGCTGCTGGAGCTGGCGGTGATCGCCCGTGACTGCGGCAGCCGGCCGCAGATCGCCTCGTTCGAGGACCGGCCGCTGGGGCTGGGCGAGCTGACCGAGTTCTGCGTGGGCGGGCCGACGTTCAACCCGCGCACCGAGAGCCACCTGCGCCGGATGCTGCCCGGGGTCGGGGTGACCGGCGCGAGCCCGAACCCGCTGACGTTCACCATCGGCGGGCAGGTGTACGAGTGCACGCCGGGCTCCGTCGAGTACGTCCTGGTGGCACGGGTGTTCGGGCCGAACGGCGGGCGGCCGGTGTTCCTGCTGTGCGGGCAGACGGCGCTGTCGAACCAGGCCGGGGCGCGGCACCTGCGGGCGGAGTTCCCGAAGCTGGCCAGGACGTACGGGCAGCGGCCGTTCAGCCTGCTGCTGCGGGTGGTGGACACCGACTCCTACGGCCCGGCGGTGGTCGAGGTCGTCGCGGACGTGACCGCCGAGGCGGCCGCGCCGCTGCGCCGGCCGCAGGAGCCGGCCGCCGCGTGAGGCGGGGTGGGGCCCCGCCCTGGAGGTGGCGGGGCCCCGGTCCTGGTCAGGGCTGCTGGACCAGGCGGAAAGACTGGGCGCCGGTGCCGTTGCAGGCGTACTGCACGAGCTGGACGCTGTCGGCGGTGGACGCGGCGGGCACGTCCAGGCACCTGCCGCTGTTGCGGTTGACCAGGTGATACCAGCCGCCGCCCTCGGCGACGGGCAGCCACTGCTGGTTGAGGCCGCCGCTGTAGGTCCACAGCTGGATCGGCGCGTTGTCGGCGGTGGACACGTTGGTCACGTCGAGCGACCGGGCCGCGTTGAGCCGCACGTTGACCCGCACGTGCCCGCCGCTGGTGGGCTGGAACTGGTACTGCTGGGCGTGGGAGCCGTTGCAGGCGTACTGCTGGATCGCGGTGCCGTTGGCCGACGCGGCGGCGCGGGCGTCGACGCACTTGCCGCTGTTGCGGTTGACGACGCTGTACCAGGCGGTCGGGGAGATCGGCCCGGCCGACGGCGACGGCGAGGCCGGCGTGCTGGGGCTGGGGCTCGGGTTGGCCGGGGCGCCGCCGAGCCACAGCAGGCCGTCGATCAGCCAGCGGTTCTGCGTCTCGCTGGCGAACGTCGAGGACAGCCGGGTGTTGGTGCTGTAGTTCATCGCGTTGTGGCCGAAGTTGGCGTACAGCATCCGGTAGTCGCGGTTGGTCCAGATGATCGGGTGGTGGCCGCCGTACCAGGTCTGGTTCGGGTCGGTGCCGACCGGGTAGGACGCCGGGTCGATCGACGCCAGGATGTCGATCTTCGGGTTCTGCCGCAGGTCGTTGCGCCAGGAGTACCACTCGCTCACCGCCGAGGGGAACGTGGCGGGCAGCCGGACCGTGGACGGGTGCGTCCGGTTCTCGGTGCGCAGGGTGACCGCGGTCGGCCCCCAGGTGTTCGACACGAACGCGCCGGTGCCGAGGAAGGTGTTGTAGTACCAGCTCCACGTGTTCGGGTCGGTGTTGAACGCGGTGACGTGGAAGCCCATCCACGCGCCGCCGTTGCTCATGTACTGCTGGAACGCCGCCCGCCGGTCCGCCGGCGGCGCATCGTCCAGGAACATGATCACCTTGTACTGGGCCAGGTGCGCGGCGTTGAGGCGGCTCCAGTCGGTGGTCGCCTCCCAGGAGAAGTTGTGCTGCGCGGCGGCCTGCGGGAACCAGGCCAGCGCCTCTTTGTCGAAGTCGATGTGGGCGGCGTCCCAGGTGCCGTTGTAGAAGGCGAGCACCTTGAACGCGGGCGCGGCCTGCGCTCGGCCCTGGCCGGCGACGAGGCCGGTGGCCAGCGCGGTGAGCAGGGCGAGCAGGGCGGCCAGCCACCAGCGTGCGGCGTGCAGGATGGATCGAGACACGACGGGTCCTCCGTTTTCGTCCGTGACGGGGCGGAACGGGTCCTGCCCCACCAGGCGCACCTGGAAGAAACCGTTCGTAAACATTCTTAACTGCAAATGGACGGATAGGCAAGATGGTTCGCCTATTCTGCGGCGGCTCACCTCGCCGCCGCCCGGCCATCCTTCCGCCCCACTTAATAAAGTAGTACGGTGATTTTATGAATAGCGAGCCCGCAGAGCACGCCGAAGCCACCGAACGGCGGGTCAAGTCCTACAACCTGCCCACCGAGCTGGCCGAGTACGTGGAGCGCAAGGCCGGCCGGCGGGGAGCCTCGGCATACATCAGCAACCTGATCGCCGCCGACCGCCACCGCGACCTGGTCCGCCAGGAGCTCGCCGAGTTCGGCTACACCGGCGACATGGAGATCACGGATGAAGGCCGCGCCCGCGCCCGCCGCCGCCTCAACCGTCACGCGGCGAGCAAGGCGGCGCGCGCCCAGCAGCAGGCCGCATGAACGTCGGCCTCATCTTCGACACGAGTGCCCTGCTCGCTCACGTACGCCTGGAGCGGCTGTCCGCCGGCGAGCTCGTGGGCGAGGTCGCCGAGAACGGCGACCTGGTCGGCGTGCCGTCGCTCGCGGTGCTCGACGCCCTGCCGCACCTGAAGCAGGACGACCGGGGCCGGCTGGAGCGGCTGGTCGGCGGCGAGAGTCACACCATCGTGGTGCTGCCGCTGACCGCCGACGACGTCCTGGAGGTGGACCGGGTGGCGTCGCTGATCACCGGCGGCTGGGGCGCCGCACAGGCCGTGATGGCGGCCAACCGGCACGGGGTGCTGCTGGCCACGACGGCGCCGGCGGATCTCGGCATCGGCGTGGTGATCCACGCCGACGACGTCGACGTGCTCTCCTGATCCCCGGCACGGCGGGCAGGACGGCGCACCGAGCGGCATGACGTCGCGGGGCGGCACGGACCGGGCGGACCGGAAGCGCTTCCAACCGCGGTCAGCCCCGTGCGGTAGCCGACGCTGACGGGCATCCGCTTGAAACCTTCGTGAACATCCGATCCCGCATTAGCCAATGTGGACGCGGCTGCCTACACTGAACTGGAAGCGCTCCCGGGAGTCCGGCGACAGAGGGCAGTCGCCGGCCAGAGGTCCAGGTGGCACGCGCACGCCTCCAGCGGCGATCGACGCGGGGAATGCGGTGCATCGGATCCGGCGATGCCGCCCGCGACCCCCCGGGAGCGCTTCCAGAACCGATCCGCGTACGGGCCGCGGATCGCCGCACCCCGCGCTAACCTTTGCCCACCGCGCTTCGAGGAGTCCGACCGCACCATGGGGATATCCCAGCCCGCACGCCAGCCCACATTGGACGAGGTAGCAGCCCTGGCCGGGGTGTCCCGGTCGGCCGCGTCCCGCGTGATCAACAACGCCCCGCACGTGAGCGCGGCCAAGCGGGAGGCGGTGCTGCGCGCCGTCGCCGAGCTGGGCTACGTGCCGAACCCCACCGCCCGCGCGCTGGCCACCAGCCAGGTCGGCTCGGTGGTGTTCGCGGTGACCAACGACAACCCGGCGGCCTTCGGTGATCCGTTCTTCGCGCAGGTCGTCCGCGGCGTCAGCACCGAGCTCGCCAAGACCGACCTCGAGCTGATGCTGGTCGTGGCGCCGTCGCCGCACGGCCGCGAGCGGCTGCGCCGCCTGGTCCGGGCGCGGCGGGCCGACGGCGTGATGCTGATGGCACTGTCCGGTGACGACCCGCTCGCGCACCTGGCCGAGGAGACCGGCGTCCCGGTGGTGTTCGGCGGCCGCCCGCTGCACGTCGAGCCCCGCTGGTACGTCGACGTCGACAACCGGGCCGGCGCCCGGCTCGCGGTCGAGCACCTGATCCGCACCGGTCACCGCCGCATCGCGACGATCACCGGCCCGCTGGACACCGACGTGGCGACCGCGCGCCACCGGGGTTTCCGGGACGCCATGGCCGAGGCGGGCCTGTCCGCCGACCGGGTCGCCGCGGGCGACTTCACCGAGGCGGGCGGGGTCGCCGCGATGACCCGGCTGCTCGACGCGCACCCCGATCTCGACGCGGTGTTCGCGACCAACGACGCCATGGCCGCGGGCGCGCTGCGCGTGCTGCGCGCGCACGGCCGGGACGTGCCCGGCGACGTCGGCGTGGTCGGCTTCGACGACCTGCCCGCGGCCAGCCACACCGACCCGCAGCTCACCACGGTCCACCAGCCGATCGAGGCGCTGGGCCGGGAGATGGCGCGGATGCTGGTGGCGCTGCTGGCCGGCGAGCGCCCGTGCCCGATCATCCTCCCGGCGCGGCTGGTCCTGCGCGACTCCGTCCGGCCCCGCGCAGTCCCCGCCGGGGAAGCCGCCACAGGCCGCTGACCAGCCGGTACGGCACCGTGTCGGACCGTCGCTCCATCCTATGGGGAAGGCGCGCCTCCTCGGGCAGGACGGTGGAGCCGCGAGGCTATCCTTACGGTTCGTAGTGATCGATCTTCGTTCTGGGGAGGGCGGATGTCCGGTTCCGTGGACGCTCCGATGCCGAACGTCGCGCCCCTGACGGCACACGATCCGCGCACCGCGGGGCCGTACCGGCTGCTCGGCCGGCTGGGGCAGGGCGGGCAGGGCGTCGTCTACCTGGGCGTGGACGCCGACGACCGCCGGGTGGCGGTCAAGATGCTCACCATCGACCTGCGCCACGACTCACGTGCGCGGGCCCGCTTCGCCAAGGAGATCGCCGCGGCCCAGCGCGTGGCGACGTTCTGCACCGCGCAGGTGCTGGAGGCCGAGCTCGACGCCGAGCCGCCGTACGTGGTCAGCGAGTACATCGAGGGCCCGACGCTGCACCGGCACGTGCGCGAGCACGGCCCGATGTCCGGCAACTCGCTCTACCGCCTGGCCGTCGGCACCGCCACCGCGCTCGCCGCGATCCACCAGGCGGGCGTGGTGCACTGCGACTTCAAGCCCGACAACGTGATCCTCGGCGGCGACGGCCCCCGGGTCATCGACTTCGGCATCGCCCGGGCGCTCGGCTCGGAGACGATGACCGGCAACGTGATGGGCACGGTGCCGTACATGGCGCCGGAGCGGTTCCACAACGTCGACGTCGGGCCGAGCTGCGACGTGTTCGGCTGGGCGGCGACGATCGGGTTCGCCTCGTCGGGCCGGGGGCCGTTCGGCCACGACTCGATGGCCACGGTGATGGCGCGGGTGCTGAACGAGCAGCCGGACCTGCGCAACCTGTCCGGGCCGCTGCTCGACCTGGTGCAGGCCTGCCTGGCCAAGGACCAGCACGCCCGGCCGACCGCCGAGCAGGTGCTGCTGCGGCTGCTCGGGCACGGCGCGGTGCCGCTGAACGCCGCGCTGCGCGAGGGCAGCGACGCCGCGACCAGCGTGGCCATCCCGGCCCCGCCCGCGACCACCCCCGCGAGCCCGCCCACGGTCACCGCACCGCCGCCCACCCCACCGAGCCCACCGGCGACCGCCTCCGCCAGTCCGCCGACGGTCACCGCACCGCCGCCGACCCCACCCCCGACCCCGCCGCCGACCCCGCCGACGGTGCCCGCGCCGCGGCTGCCCGTCGATCCGCGCACCACGGCGCCCGCGGCCACCGTCGCCGGCCCGCGTCAGGGCGTGCCGGAGTTCGCCGCGGGAGCCGCCCCGGTGCTGCCGCCGCGGCGCGAGGCGTCCGCTCCGGGCACGCCGCCGGGGTCCACCCTGCCCACCGGCTACGAGCCCGTCGGGCCGCGTCCGCCGTCGCGGCGGCGCCGTTGGCCGATCGCGGTCGCCTCGCTCGTTGCCGTGGCGCTGGCCGCCGGCGGCTACCTGTACGGGCGCTTCGGCGGCTTCGGCCCGACGGACTGCGTACACCTGGACGTGGTCTCCTCCACCGAGAAGAACGTGCAGGTGGAGAAGCTGGCCGAGCGGTACAACGACAGCGGCCGGGAGTTCGGCGACGAGTGCGCCACGGTCAACGTGTACGGCCTGACCTCGGGTCAGGCGATGGAGGCGCTGGCCGGGACCTGGGCCGAGATCGCCGGGGCGAGGATCCCGGAGCCGCAGGTGTGGCTGCCCACCTCGACGCTGTGGACCGGGCAGCTGGAACTGCTCGACAAGGCGAACAAGCGCGATCCGCAGACGCCCGCCACCGTCACGTTCCCGTCGATCGCCAACAGCCCGCTGGTCATCGCCGTGCCCGCGACCAAGGCGAGGGTGCTCAAGGATCGCGGGCCGCTGGGCTGGGGCGACATCCTCGGCATGTCCGGCGAGCAGGGCTGGGCGTCGTTCGGCAAGCCGGAGTGGGGGCGCTTCACCTTCGGCAAGGACAACCCGAACCTGTCCACCTCGGGCCTGGCGGCCACCATCGCGGCCTACTACGCGGCGTCCGGCACCTCCAACGACCTGACCGAGGCCGACGTGCGCTCCTCGGGCGTGACCCGGTTCGTCCGGCAGATCGAGGCGAACGTCTCGCACTACAGCGACGACGTGGTGGATCTGCTGCGCTCACTGGCGGCCGTGGACCTGTCCAGGGTGGAGGGCGGTCCCGCGTCCGACCTGAGCGCGATCGTCACCCAGGAGGAGCTGGTCTACCTCTACAACAAGGGCCAGCTCAGCCCCACCGGCAAGGCGCCGAACGAGCCGCTGGTGGCGCTGTTCCCGAAGGAGGGCACGTTCAACCTGGACCACCCGTACGTGACGCTGCCCCGGGCGGACGCGGCCCAGCGGCGGGCGGCGGCGGACTTCCTGAAGTTCCTGCAGGAGCCGGCGCAGCAGGCGGAGTTCGAGGCGATCGGGTTCCGCAACCACGAGCGGGCCGCGGCGCCGGATCTGGTCGACACGGTGGGCGGGCAGGAAGCCGCGGCGAAGTACTTCGAGCCCCCGGCGCCGGACGTGGTGCAGGCCATCAAGAGCGGCTGGGCGACGCTGCGCAAGAAGGCCAACATCATGATGGCGGTGGACGTCTCCGGTTCGATGACCGCGCACAAGGTCGGTGACCGCACCCGGCTCCAGGTGGCCGTGGAGGCCGCCGCGGACGGGATCGCGCTGCTCAACAGCGAGGACCGGGTGGGGCTGTGGGCGTTCTCCGACCGGCAGGGCGGTGACCGGCTGCCCTGGCGCGTGCAGGTCCCGCTGTCGCGCCTGGACAAGGACGCGTACGCGGCCAAGCTGCGCGCGATGAAGCCGGGCGGGGAGACCGCGCTCTACGCCACGGTGCGGGCCGCGCACCGGTACATGCTGGCCAACTACGACAAGACCCGGGTCAACGCGGTGGTCGTGCTGACCGACGGCCGCAACGAGTACGACGCCGATGACGACCTGGCCAAGCTGCTGCGCGACATCGCGCTGGACCCGGACAAGCCGGTGAAGGTGTTCTGCATCGCCTTCGACAAGGGCTCGGACCTCAAGACGCTCGACGCGATCGCGAAGGCCAGCGCGGGCAAGGCGTTCGACGCGCAGGACCCGATGATGCTCGACGAGACGTTCGTGAAGCTGCTCAGCAGCTTCTGACCAGGGCCGGCACAGCAGGACGCCCACCGTCCATTGACGGTGGGCGTTTTGTGGCCGTACCGTGAGAGCGCTCTCTTACCGAGAGCGCTCTCGCAGCCGGCCCGCCGCGAGAGCGCACCACCGCCCGGCAGCCCACCGGGCGACGCCCCGAACCGCCGTCCCACTCCCGGAATGCGAGGGCTATTGATGCGTACCCGAAGAAGGGTCTTCGGCGCACTGACCGCGCTGGCACTGGCCGTGCCCGCGGCCGTCGCCGCCTCCGCCGCGCCCGCCGTGGCGATCGGACCCGATCCGCTCCCCGTCACCATCACCAACAACACCGGCCGCGGCGACGCGGTGTACCTCTACGTCATCGGCGTGCAGCTGAGCACCGGCCGGCTCGGCTACGTCAACGCCGCGGGCGCGTTCTCGCCGTGGACCGGCGGGCAGCTCCCGCCCTCCCCCGCGCCCGACGTGTCCATCGCCGGACCCGGCAACGGCGGCAGCACCACGATCCGCTTCCCGCGCGGCTTCTCCGGGCGGGCGTACTTCTCCATGGGCGAGAAGCTGAAGTTCTTCCTCACCCCGGACGGCCTGGTGCAGCCCGCGCCCTGGGCGGGCGGCGACGCCAACGCCAACATCCTGTTCGACTGGAGCGAGTTCACCTACAACGACGCCGGGCTGTGGCTCAACAGCTCGCAGGTGGACATGTTCGCCATCCCGCACGCGGTCACGGTCACCGGCGCCTCGGGCGCGACGAAGCGCACCGGCGACGTGGTGTCCAACGGCCGCGACAACGTGATCAACCAGATCCGGGCGCAGTCCGGGTGGGCCAACACCGTCCGCACCCGCTCCGACGGCACGGTGCTGCGCGTGCTCGCCCCGGGCAAGGCCGCCGACGCCGGGCTGTTCAGCGCCACGTACCTCGACGGGTACATCACCTCGGCGTGGAACGCCTACACGAGCAAGACGCTGACCGTGGTGCCGTTCGGCGACCAGCCCAACACCCGGTTCTTCGGCCGGACCAGCGGCAACGTCATGAACTTCACCAACAGCGCGGGCCAGCAGGTCGCCTCGTTCAACAAGCCGACCAGCGCCCACGTGTGGGGCTGCGACGGCAACCTGCACGCGCCCAACGACCTGGTCGTCGGACCGATCGCGCGCACCCTGTGCGCCGCGCTCAACCGGGGCACGCTGGGCACCATCGACACCCAGCCCAGCACCAACGCCGCGCAGTTCTACCAGAACAGCCCGACCAACCAGTACGCCAAGATCATTCACGCGAACATGGCGGACGGCAAGGCGTACGCGTTCGCGTTCGACGACGTCGGCGCGTTCGAGTCGCTGGTGCACGACGGCGACCCGCGCTCGGCGAGCATCATCCTGAGCCCGTTCGGCGCGGGCGGCCCGCCGCCCACCGGCCCGATCTCGCCGACCACCTGGTACAGCGTGGTCAACAAGACCAGCGGCAAGTGCGTCGACGCGCGCTCGTCGGGCACCGCCAACGGCACCGCGATCCAGCAGTACACCTGCAACAACTCCTACGCCCAGCAGTTCCGGTTCACCCCGACCAGCAACGGCTACGTGCGGGTCGAGAACCGCAACAACCCCGCCCAGGTCATCGACGTGAGCGGGGTGTCGACCGCCGACAACGCGGTGCTGCACCTGTGGGCGTACGGCGGCGGCAACAACCAGCAGTGGCTGCCCGTCTCCGAAGGCAGCGGGTACTACCGCTTCACGGCGCGGCACAGCGGCAAGTGCGTCGACGTGCCCGCCGCTTCCACCGCCGACAGCGTCCAGCTCGTGCAGTACGCCTGCAACGGCACCGGCGCGCAGTCGTTCCGCCTGGTCGCGCAGCCCTGATCCAGCTCGCGCGGCCGACGGCCGTCCCGCCCCTGCCCGGGCGGGGCGGCCGCTCTGCTCCCGGAGCCGCCGCGCTCCCGGAACCGCCGCGTCCGCGCGGCCGGCCGGGCTAGGCTGGTCGGCGAACCCGATCTCCGCCAGGGACGAGGCGACCATGACCACGCAGAGCACCCTGCCCGCGGCGGCCTCCGGCCGGTTCACCATCGGCGGGGACCTGCCCGTCACCCGGCTCGGCTACGGCGCGATGCAGCTGACCGGCCCCGGCATCTGGGGCGACCCGGCCGACCCGGACGAGGCCGTGCGCGTGCTGCGCCGCGCCGTCGAGCTGGGCGTCGACTTCATCGACACCGCCGACTCGTACGGGCCCTTCGTCAGCGAGATGCTGATCAAGAAGGCGCTGCACCCGTACCCGGACGGGCTGGTCATCGCGACCAAGGCCGGGCTGACCCGCGCCGGGCCGGGCGACTGGCGGCCGCTGGCCCGCCCGGAGTACCTGCGCCAGCAGTGCGAGCTGAGCCTGCGCCACCTGGGGCTGGAGCGGATCGACCTCTACCAGCTGCACCGCATCGACGCGAAGGTGCCGCTGGAGGACCAGCTCGGTGAGCTGGTGCTGCTGCAGCAGGAGGGCAAGATCCGCCACATCGGCCTGTCCGAGGTGTCCGTGGCCCAGATCGAGCAGTCGCGCGCGCTCGCCACGATCGTGTCGGTGCAGAACCTCTACAACATCGCCAACCGCAGCGCCGAGGACGTGCTGGCGTACTGCGAGCAGGAGAACCTCGGCTTCATCCCGTGGTTCCCGATCGCGACCGGCGAGCTGGCGCAGCCGGGCGGGCCGCTGGCGAAGGCCGCCGAGGAGCACGGTGCGTCGCCCGCGCAGCTGGCGCTGGCGTGGCTGCTGCGGCGCTCGCCGGTGATGTTGCCGATCCCCGGCACGTCCAAGGTGTCCCATCTGGAGCAGAACGTCGCCGCCGCGCAGCTCGTGCTCACCGACGACGAGTTCCGCGCCCTGGCCGACGCGGTCTGAGCCGCCGCGGCGCGGGACGGGTCAGCTCTCGGCGGTCCAGCGGGTGAGCAGGTCGGCCACCTCGCGGGTGCGCGGGTGGGCGTCGCCCTGCACCCGGCGCATGTCCGCGAGCACCGCGGTGAGGTCGGCGCGGGCACCGGCCGGGTCGCCGGCGCGGTGGCGCAGCTCGGCGTGCTGCTGGCGGGTGCGCAGCGCGCGCGGGTGCGCCGGGGTCATCACCTCGTCGATGATCGGCAGCAGGCCGGCCAGCTCGGCCATGCCGCCGTGCGGGTCGCCGGCCAGGCCGCGCCAGTAGGCGAGGTTGGTCCGGAAGGTGAGCGTCGTCGGGTGGCGCGGCCCGATCGCGTGCGCGGCGTCGTAGGCGGCGGTGCTGAACTCGGCCACGGCCTGGTCGAGCCGTCCGGTGAGGGCGCGCCAGTAGGCGAGGTTGTGCCGCGCGGTGAGCGTGTCGTGGTGCAGCGGGCCGAACGCGGCGGCCAGCCCGTCGGCCGCCCGCTGGTAGGTGGCCACGGCCTGCTCGGCGTCGCCGCTCTCGCCGATCCACCGGCCCAGGAAGTCGACCAGGTTGAGGGTCTCCGGGTGTGCCTCGCCCAGCCGCGCGGCCGACTCCTGGGCGAGCCGGGCGAACTCGTCCCGCGCGGCGGCCGCGTCCCCGGATAGGCCCAGGCACAGCGCGGCGTAGCGCCGGGCGGCCAGGGTCAGCGGGTGCTCGCCGCCGAGCAGCCGCGCCGCGTCGCCGGTCAGGACGGACAGCTCGGCCAGCGCGGCGGCGGGCTCGCCTCGGTCGATGCGCTGCCGGGCGATGTGCAGCCGGACCCGCAGGGTGTCCGCGTCGTCGTCGCCGAGCAGGCGCCGCGCGTCTTCGTGCAGCTCCCGCAGGGCGGCGAGGGCGCCGGCCGCGTCGCCGAGGTCGCCGTTCGTCTCGGCGGTCTGGGTACGCAGGACCAGCACGTCGCGGTGCTCGTCGCCGAGCCGGGCGCGGGCCTGGCGGAGCAGGTCCGCGAGCGCGTCGCGGGCCGCGGTGGCCCGGCCGACCCGGTTGAGGTGCTCGCCGATCCGGCGCAGCACGGGATGCATCCCGCCGTGCCACAGGTGCTCCCCCGCCGCGCGGCGGACCGCCTCGATGCTGTCGTACAGCGCGGCGGGGTCCGCGTCGGCGGTCCACGCCTGCTCCAGCGCGTCCGCGGCGGTCCTGGCCAGGCCGGGCAGCTCCGGCTCGGGCACGGCCTCGCGGACGGCCCGCTGCACCAGCGCATGCATCGCGACGGCGGAGCCCTCGTGGGTGAGCAGGCTGAGCCGGTGCAGCGCCCGCAGCGCGGCCGCCGCCTCGCGTGCGGTGCCGCCGATCCAGCCGCACGCGGCACCGCTCAGCAGGACCCGCTCCGGCACGCCCTCCGGGGCGAGCAGCGACACCAGTTCCAGCATGCGCTGCGCGGTGCCCGGCTTGGCCAGGGCCGCGGCCCGCTGCGCGGCCAGGCGCCAGGTGCCCGCGACGGTGCGGTCGTGGCCGTCGGCCGGGGAGGACGCCGGGAACAGATCGGCCAGCCGCTCGCGCCGGTCGTCGATGAGCCGGCGGTATGCCGCGAGCTCGATGCCGGTGTCGATGAGGAACGCGGCGGCCTGCGACAGCGCGAGCGGGAAGTGGCCGAGCGCGGCGGCCAGGTCCGCCAGCTCGGCGTCGCCGGCCGGTGCGGTGCGCACGGCCGCGGGGTCGAGCGACAGGCGGTTGCGCAGGTAGTCGACGGATTCGGCGGGGCTGAACATGCCGACGGCGACCACGCGCGCCGCCGGCCGGAACACGGCGGCGTCGCGGCGTCGGGTGGTCACGATGCTGCGCCCGCCGTCGCCGATGGGCCACAGGCCGTCCAGTGCGGACGGATCGTCGACGTCGTCGAGCACGACCAGCCACGGCTGCGCCGTCGCGCGCAGCCAGGCGACGAGCAGGTCGGCCTGGGTCTCCTCGTCGTGGCCGTAGCCGTCGACCGGGCGGCCCTCGTGGCCGGCGGGCCGGTCCAGCAGGCCGCCGGCCAGGGCCCGCCAGGCGCGGGCGTACCCGGTGAGCACGGACTGGCGCGAGGAGGCGGTGATCCAGGTGAGCAGGCCGCCGCTGCCGCGGGCGCGGTGGAACGCCGCGGCGGCGAGCTGGGACTTGCCCGAGCCGCCCGGTCCGGTGAGCACGACCTGGCGGGCGGCCGGGTCGCGCAGGGCGTCGTCGACGGCGGCGGCGAGCTCGGGCCGCTGCCGCAGCGAGGCGGCGTCGCTGGGCGGGCGCCCGACGACCAGCTCGGGGGCCGGGGCGGGGGGCGTGCCGCGCGCGGCGGTGCGGTGCTCGTGCGCGGCCCGCCACAGCCGCCGCCAGCTCTCCACGGTCGGGCCGGGGGCCGCGCCGGACGCCGCGCCGCCGGTGGCCGTCTCGACGGCGCGCACCAGCGCGAAGACCTGCTCGAAGTCGCGGGGCACGGAGCGGCCGCCGAGCCATTCGCCGACGCGGCGGGCGTTGACGGCGACGCGGCGGCCCGAGGGCAGGGTGGTCGCGCTGGCCCGCCTGGCGAGCACCTCGTCGGACACGTCGGGCAGGCGGTTGCGCAGCCGGGCCAGCGCGGTGGCGAACTCGGCCCGGGGGTCGGCGGGATCCTCGCCGTGCGCGGGCTGCGCCATCGTCCGCACCCCTCTCCCGTCGACCGTCCGAACGCGAGTCTAGGGCAGCCGGGTGACCGCCCCCGGGGCCGCCGGTTCTCCCGCAACGGCCCGGAGCGGGGACTGTCCGGTCAGCCGCGGCAACGGCGGCCAGCTGCCGCGACGTTCCTCGGCGCGCTTCCCGGACGGCTCGCGTGAACCGGTTCGGCGCCTAACTTCGGCGGTACGGCGGGTGGGGAGGCCGCGGCCGGTGCTCGCGCCGGCCGCGGCGCCACCGGCGTACGGCGGATCGCCGAGTGGCGGCGTCCGGACAGGGAAGGGCGAGAGCATGCGCCAACTCAGCAAAGTGGACGTCGATCGGCTGCGCCGGTCGCACCGGAACCTGTGGATCTCGTTGGTGCTGTCGATACCCGTGATCCTCGTGCTCTCCGTGCTGATCATCATGGCGGGGTTCAACTTCCCGCTGCTCGGGCCGCTGCTGGGGGTGGGCGTCGGCTGGCTGCTGCTGATCCCGCAACGCCGGCTGCTGGACGAGCTGGGGCTCACCAGGCAGGAGGCCAAGGAGATCCTGAAGGCCTCCCGCTAGGGTCGCCCGCCCGACCGGCCCGCTACCGCGGGCTGGTCGCGGCCGGGTCGGGCAGCACCTGTCCCTGCCGGGGCGGGTCGACCAGGGCCGGGATGCGGGCCGCCGCCGCGTCGGCGACCAGCTCCGGGATCCGGTCGGCGGGCAGCGCCGGGGCGAGCAGGTAGCCCTGCATCAGCGAGCAGCCGGCCGCGCGCAGCCGGTGCCGGGTCGGCGCGTCCTCGATGCCCTCGGCGACGGTGCGCAGGCCGAGCGTGCGGGCCAGCGCGATGACCGAGGACACGATCGCGCTGTCGTGCCGGTTGGCGGTCATGCCCGCGACGAACGACCTGTCGATCTTGATCTCGTCGAGCGGGATCTGCCGCAGGTGCTGCAGCGAGGAGAAGCCGGTGCCGAAGTCGTCCAGGGCCAGGCCCACCCCGAGCTCGCGCAGCGCGGTCACCGCGCGCAGGGCGCGCCCGGGGTCGGCCATCAGGGCGCTCTCGGTGATCTCGAGCTGGAGCAGGTGCGGCGGCACCCCGTGCTCGGTCAGGCGGCGCCGCAGCCGCTCGACGAGGTCGTCGCGGAGCAGGTCGCGGATGCTGACGTTGATCGACGTACGCAGTTCGAGCCCGGCCGCGCGCCAGCGGCCCGCCTGCGCGACGGCGTCGTCGACGATGCGGTCGGTGAGCTGGTGCATAACCGGGGTGTGCTCGATCATGGAGATCAGGGTGGCCGGGGACAGCGGCCCGTCGGGGCCGTTCCAGCGCAGCAGCGCCTCCACGCCGACGATCCGGCCGGTGAGCAGGTCCGCCTGGGGCTGGTAGTGCAGCGTGATGGCGTCGCGGTCGTCGGTGGCGATCGCCTGGCGCACCTGGTCGAGCACCTCCAGGCGCTGGGTGTGCCGGTCGGTGCCGGGCTGGTACATGGCGACGCCGGCATTGTCCCGTTTCGCGTCGTACATGGCGATGTCGGCGTGGCGCAGCAGGGTCGCGAAGTCGTCGCCGTGCTGCGGGCTCACCGCGACACCGACCGCCGCCGCCACCTCGACCTCCAGCCCGTTGAGGCTGACCAGGCCGTCGACCGCGGCGCTGATGCGCTGGGCGGCCTGCCAGGCGCAGCCGCAGTCGCGCTCGTCGAGCAGCACGCCGAACTCGTCGCCGCCCAGCCGCGCCGCGTAGGCGCCCTCGGGCAGCGCCGCGCGCAGCCGCGCGGCGAACGCGGTCAGCAGCCGGTCGCCGGTGTCGTGGCCCAGCGCGTCGTTGACGTACTTGAAGCCGTCCAGGTCCATCAGCAGCAGGGCGGGCCCGCGCCGCTGGGCGGGCGGCCGGCCCTGCCTGCGGGCGTACGCCGCCTGCAGGCCGGCCCGGTTGCCGAGCCCGGTGAGGTCGTCGGTGTGCGCGGCGCGGCGGCGCTCCTGGGACAGGCGCGCCATGCGCTGCACGGCGTACAGCGGCATGATCACCAGCGGGACGAAGCCGAGGCTGACGTGCCCGGTGACCGCGAGCACGGGGCTCAGCATGGTCAGCGCGATGACGTGCACGGCCGGGTCCTGCAGCGTCGCCAGGCGGTGCCGGAGGCTGCCGCCCGTCGGCAGGGCCTGCGGCGCGGTCAGCAGCACCGCCCAGCCGTACGCGATCGCGAAGACGACGGACGCGGCGGCGACGGCGGCGGTGTCCCCGACCAGGTCGGCCGGCGAGCCGCCGTGGAACGGGTCGGGCTGGCCGATCAGCAGCACGAGGTACGCGGCGCCGAACGCGACGGCGTAGCGGGCGCCGCTGAGCACGGCGTGCAGCGGGTGCTGGCGGGCCCGGACCGCGATCACCGCGACGGCGAGCGCCTGCACCGCGATGGCGGGGCCGAGGTCCCAGCAGAGCAGGATGGCGAAGGTGAACACGAGCGACGGGCTGACCACGACGCCGCGCAGGGGCCTGCCCACGGGCACGTAGGTCACCGCCGCGGCGGCCAGCGCCAGCGCGGACATCACCCAGAACGGGGTCTTCTGCGCGGCGAGAGGCACCTGCCCAGCGGTCAACACGAAAAGTGTGATCGCGATCACGGACAGTGCCGTCGGCACGGTGGTCACACGGCGCCACGTAGGCACGGCGACCACTGACAGCGGTGTCACAAAGCCCTCCTCCGGGTTCACGGCTGCGGGCACGCGAGTTGCCAGCGTAACCGACCAATGGGGGAAAGCGAGCAAACTACATTTATAGGATGACACTCGCCATGACCGGGAATAGGCAGCAGGCGGTCAGGCCAGGAAGCTGTACACCCCCGTCGCGACGCAGAGCACCAGCATGCCGAGCGCGTTGACGAACAGGTTGCGCCCGAGATCGCGGGCCCGCACGTGTGCGGCGATCGCGACCAGGAAGTACGCCACCAGCGCCGCGCACGTCAGCGCACCGAGCCACGGCACGACGATCCCGGCGAGCAGCCCGGCCGCCGCCGCGAACTTGACCGGCGGCATCAGCCACCACAGGCGGCGCGGCCAGCCGACACCCTCGTAGCACTCGGCGACGAACCGCACCGGCCGCAGGCACAGCACCGCGTCGACCAGCTGGATCGCCGCGAGCACCAGCACCGGCCAGACGGGATCGGGCAGCGCGGTCACGGCACCCTCCAACCTCGACAGACGTTTGACGCGAACGTATTCACGATTATGCCCGTAAGTGATACGTTGCTCCCGGCCCGGGAGCCGGAAAGAGCGGTCGAGGAAGGGCAGCCTCCCGCATTGCACCCCGATGGCTGTGCGCGTGTCCGCGTCCGGCGCGCAGGGTCCGGGCTGCCGTGGCGACGCGGTCGTGGGCACAGCTCCCCCACCCCGGAGGAGACCCCGTGTCACCGACACCCGAACCGCCCCCTGCCCGCCCCCTGCCCGCCCGCACCCGCCCCGCGTCCCGCACCCGGGCGCTGCTCGCGCTGACCGCGCTGCTGACCGCCTCCGGCCTGGCCTCGGCCACGCCCGTCGCCGCCGAGGACGCGCCCGTGCGCGTCACCGTCAACGTGCGCGCCGGCTGGGAGAAGGCGGCCGACACCGCCGTCGGGATCAACCACGCGATCTGGGACACCCACCTCGGCAGCGACCAGACCGCCGACCTGCTCAAGGCCGCCGGCGCGAAGCTCATGCGCTACCCCGGCGGCTCGTACTCCGACATCTACCACTGGCGCGACCACACCGCCCCCGGCGGCTACGTCGCGCCGGACACCGACTTCGCGCACTTCATGGCGGGCGTACGCCGGGCCGGGGCGCAGGCCATCGTCACCGCCAACTACGGCACCGGCACCGCACAGGAGGCGGCCGACTGGGTCCGCCACGCCAACATCGAGCACGACTACGCCGTCAAGTACTGGGAGATCGGCAACGAGAACTACGGCAACGGGCACTACGGCTCGCCGTGGGAGGCCGACGACCACGCCGACAAGAGCCCGGCCGAGTACGCGCGCCACGTCGTGCAGTACGCGCGGGCGATGAAGGCGGTCGACCCGACGATCAAGGTCGGCGCGGTGCTGACGACGCCGGGCGAGTGGCCCGACGGGATCACCGCCGACGGCGACGCCGGGCCGTGGAACCAGGTCGTGCTGGACATCGCCGGTGACGACATCGACTTCGTGATCCTGCACTTCTACGCGGGCGGCGCGAACCCGGCCGAGGCCCTGGCCCGGGTGGAGCGGCTGCCCGTCGCGCTGGACCTGCTGCACACCCAGATCCAGCGGCAGGTGGGCCGCGACCTCGGCGTCGCCCTCACCGAGATCAACATGACGCAGGGCATGAACACCCAGCCCGGCGCCCTGTTCGCCGCCGACGTCTACGCCTCCCTGATCGCCCGCGGGGTGTTCGCCGTCAACTGGTGGAACGTGCGCAACGGCATCGGCACCGTCGCCGAGTACGCCGGGCACACCGACTACGGCGACTGGGGCCTGCTGTCCTCGGGCGGGTGCACGGCCGACGGGTCGGCCTGCGAGCCCGCCCTGAACACGCCGTTCGCCCCGTATCACGCGCTGGGCATGGTCTCGCGGTTCGTCCGGGCCGGTGACCAGCTCGTGCGGGCGGGCTCGGCCGACCCCGCGGTCAAGGTGCACGCCGCCCGACGGGCCGACGGCGGCCTCGCGGTCATGCTGCTCAACCAGGACGCGGCCGCGGCCAAGCAGGTCAGCCTCTCCTACGCCGGGTACACGCCCGCGGCGTCGGCGCAGGTGCTGCGCTTCGGCAACGGCGACACCTCGATCAGCACCGGCACCGGCAGCGCGTCGTCGGTCACCCTGCCGCCGTACTCGATCACCACGCTGGTGCTGCGCCCGGCGGCGGCGCTGTCCGGCCCGCCCGCGCCCGGCCGGCCCGCCGCCTCGGCGATCACCGACCGGTCGGCGACGCTGACCTGGCCCGCGGCGGCCGGCAGCGGGCTGAAGTACGAGATCCACCGCCAGCACGGCACGGTCAGCGAGCAGTGGGGCGAGACGGCGGGCACCACGTTCACCGTCGGCAACCTCGCCCCCGGCACGACGTACACCGCCAACGTGATCGCCCGGGACGGGTCGGGGCGGGTCTCCTGGGCCTCGCCGCCGGTGATCTTCTCCACGGGCACGCCCGCGACCTCGACCTGCGCCGTCGCCTTCGCCGACGTCAGCGACTGGGGCAACGGCTTCGTCGGCAGCGTGGACATCACCAACACCGGCGCCGCGCCGATGGACGGCTGGACGCTGAGCTTCGACTGGCCGACCTCCTGGCAGCAGGTCAGCAGCGGCTGGAACGCGAACTGGACGCAGACCGGCGGCTCGGTGAAGGTGACCAACGTCGACTGGAACCGGGCGGTGGCGCCCGGCGCCGGCGTCAACGTCGGGTTCGTGGGCTCCTACCAGGGCCCCAACCTCGAACCGCCGCGCTTCACCGTCAACGGCATGCTCTGCACCACCCGCTGACGCCGCAAAGCACGCGGGGTCCATACGGCCGGAGCCCCGCCCGTGCGTCGCACGGGCGGGGCTCCGTTCATTCGTCGCAGGTCACGGGTTGGTGAACCCGAGGGTGTAGCTGCCCGAGCCGCTGTACGCGTGGACGCGGTAGCGGTAGTACCCGGCGGTGCCGCTGTAGGTCACCGACTCCGCGTTGGACGGCGTGCCGCCGGTGGCGACGTTCGCCCAGGCCGAGCCGTTCCACTTCTGCAGGTACAGGTCGAAGTCGGTGCCGGACGGGCCGACCAGGCAGCCGCGGTGCGTGCCGGACGACGTCGACTGGTAGTAGCTGCCGTCGGGCTGGTACGCGCTGCCGCCGCTGGACAGCGAGCCGTTGCGGGTGAACTCGTACCCGGTGCAGCCGCCGGTCGGCGGCGGGGACGACGGCGGCGGGTTGCTGCCACCGGTGACCAGGGTCAGGCTGTAGGCCTGCAGGATCTCGTTGACCGGCTGGAAGTACGTGGTGCCGCCGGAGCTGCAGTTGCCCGAGCCGCCCGAGGTGACGCCCTGGGCCTGGTTGCCGGCGATCAGCGAGCCGCCGGAGTCGCCGGGCTCGGCGCAGACGTTGGTGCGGATGAGGCCGCTGACGGTGCCCTGGGGGTAGGTCACCGACGAGTTGCGGGCCTGGATGGTGCCGCAGCGCCAGCCGGTGGTGGAGCCGGAGCGGCAGACCGAGGCGCCGATCGCGGCGTCGGTGGAGCCGTTCACGCTCACCGTGCCGCCCGCGTAGTTGTTGACCAGGCCGCGCGGGGTGTTGCCGGAGTTGACCCGCACCCAGGCGTAGTCGTTGCCGGGGAAGCTGGAGCCGGCGAAGGTGCCGCTGGGCTGGGTGGTGGTGGAGCCGGTCGAGCCGCAGTGCCCGGCGGTGACGAACCCGCCGTTGACCGAGAAGCCGACCGAGCAGCGGCTGCCGCTGCCGATGTAGTAGGCGTTGCCGCCGATGACGTCGATGAACGGCACCGGGTTCTCCGCCGACGCCGCGACCCGCACGGCGCTCGCGTCCACGCCGCTGGCCTTGATGAACGCGGCCGTGTCGGCGCCGCGCGACAGCACGACGACGGTGTTGTTCACGACGTCGACGTACCAGCCGGGGATGCCCTTGGGCGCCTTGGCCGCGACGGCGTCGAGCCCGGCCTTGGCCGCGTCGAGCTGGGCCAGGCTGTGCTTGACCAGCTTCGGTGTCGCGCCCGCGGCGCTGACCTTGTCGGCCTGCGCCTGGCTGGTCACGCCGACGGTGAACGACTTCGCGTCGGCCGACAGCCACGCGCCGCCGTAGCTGCCGCCCAGCGACTTGCGCAGCGAGAGGTCGGCCTTGGCGGCCCGGGACTCGTTGGCGAGCCGGTCCTTGACGCCTGCGACGTCGAGCTTGAGGTCACGGGCGAGGGCCTGGAAGACCTCGGTCGAGACGCCGGCGGTGGCGGCGGCGTCGGCCGCCGAGCCGGGGCGGGAGTCGGCCGACGCCGGATAGGTCAGCGCGGCGGTGACGCCCAGGGTCAGGGCTGCCACCGCGGAGATGTGGAGGAGTTTGCGATTCATGCGGCGAAGCTACGCAACATCGCATCGACACCGACAGATGTTCATTCAGTCATAACGTCATGCGATGGGCAGCGGCGGCGGCCCGAACCGGGGGTTGGCCTCACACCACTTGAGATAGTGCGGGTTGCGCGCCGCGGACTCCGCGTACGCCGCCACGGCGTGGGCCAGCACGACGTCGCCGAACGCGGCCGCCTCGCCGCGCGGATGCCAGCCGAGCAGGTGCCGCCAGCGCAGCGGCGCGCCCGCGATGGGCACCGTGACGATCCCGTCGACACGCCGGAACGTGGCCTTGCACAGCCCGACGGCGTGCCCGGCCTGCACGGCGTCGAGCGCGTTGCCGAAGTCCATCTCGTACATCGCGCGCGGGGTGAACCCGGCCCGCGCGCACGCGGCGGCGAAGCAGTCGCCGAAGCAGCCGTCACCGGGCAGGCTGGCCCACTGGGCGCCGGCCAGCTCGGCGAGGTCGATCTCCCACCGGTCGGCCAGCAGGTGGCTCTCGGGCAGCATCACGAACACCGCGTCGATGGCGATCTCGCGCCACACCAGCCCGTCGTCGGGCGCGCCGGGCACGGTGTCGCCGCACACGCCCACGACGCAGAAGTCGAGCTTGCCCGCGGCGGTCAGCTCGGCGAGGTTGTCCGCCCAGTGGGAGGGGTGGGTCAGCACCTGCGTGCCGTCGTCAGCCAGGCGCGACATCAGCCCGCCCAGGATCGGGCCGCTGACCGCGCCGATGCGCCACTGGTTGGGCTGGACGCGGTGCCCGGCCAGGCGGGCCGCGTCCTCCTGCAGGCCCTTCATCGCGGGCAGCACCACCCGGGCGCGGGTGAGCACCAGCTCGCCCAGGGCCGTCGGGGTGACCCCGCGGCGGCCGCGCTCGAACAGGGGGCCGCCCAGGGCACGCTCGATGCGCTGCAGCTGCGCCGTGACGGCGGGCTGCGCCAGCCCCAGCAGCGACGCCGCTTTCGTGACGCTGCCGGTGTCGGCGATCGCGCATACCACCCTCAGGTGGCGTACCTCCAGGTTCACGGTCCTCCAGTCGGGAAAGGATCATTGAGCGGAAGTACCTGTAGATTCTAATCCGTCCATGTTTCGCTGTCGCGGCGAAAGGGCGCGCTCGGCGATCTCGCCCATCCAGCGGGATTGACACCCGCAACTTTCCTTCAGAGCATCTACGGCCATGAAGCTTTTCTCACTTCGCCGCCGCCACCTGCGCGCGACGTCCGTGGTGACCGCGCTGGCCGCGGCCGCCGTCCTGCTGCCCGCACAGCCCGCCGCGGCCGCGATCCACAGCGCCCGGGCGACCATCGGCGGCCACCCGGTCTGGGCCCATTTCGCCAACCCCACCGCCGGACGCGACTACACGCTCGTCAACGAGCTGCAGCGGCTCATCGACAGCGCCCCCGCCGGGTCGAGCATCAAGGGCGCGATCCACTCGCTGAGCATCGACTCCGTGGCCGACGCGCTGCTGCGGGCGCAGACCCGCGGGGTGAACGTGATGGTCGTGCTCGACGGCAAGAACGCGCCCTCGACCGACCCGGCCGTCGCCACCGTCCGGAAGCTGGCCAACCACAAGTTCTGCACCAACTCCAGCGGCGGCAAGGGCTGCATCAGCACCAGCGCCGACGGCGACATGCACACCAAGATGTTCACCTTCACCACCGCCACCGACCCGGCCGGCACCGCGCGCAGCAACGTCTCCTGGTTCGGCTCGGCCAACCTCACCTACGCCACCGGCACCGACGCCTTCAACAACACCATCACCGTGTACGGCGACGCCGCGCTGATGAGCGGGCTGAACGCCAACTTCGCCGACATGTGGAACCGCCGCCACTACTCCGGCGACGACTACTACGACTCGGCCTCCGGGCGCGGCTACTACCAGGCCACCGCCGCGGACGCGTACGCCTCGCCCGAGGGCGAGGGCCAGACCGACACGATCGCCACCCGGCTCAACGACCTGACGCCCGACAGCAACTGCCGGCTGCGCGTCAGCATGGCCTCGATCACCAGCGGGCGGCCGAAGGTCGTCGACGTCGTGAAGTCCTACCGGGCCGGCGGCTGCAACGTCTGGATGTCGGTGGGCACCGACGCCGAGGGGGGCATCTCCATGACCCAGTCGGTCTACAACGACCTGCTCACCGCGGGCGTCGCCATCCGGCGCAAGGACCACGTCCACAACAAGTTCTTCCTGGCGTACGGCAGCTACGGCGGCACGTACCAGTACCGCGTCTACACCGGCTCGCAGAACTGGACCCATGACGCGCTGAGCGAGAACGACGAGATCTTCGTCAAGATGGGTCCGGAGACCGGCAGCACCCACCCGCTCTACGACGCCTACTACACCCACTTCAACGAGGCCTACAACACCGGCGTCACCTGCACGAAGAGCAACTACCCCTGCCGCTGACCCCGGCACCGCCGCGGCCGCGCCGCCCGCCACCCGACCCGGCGGCCGGTGGCGCGGCCGGTGATCCCGCCGATCGGCCGGCACCCCGGCCCCGGCGGGACACCAGCGGATCGACCGGCGATTCTGCCGATGCGTCCACTGACGGACGCTGATGAAACTGGCTGCACTGCCCGACAACCGGCTCTCCCGTCCCCCGCGGCACACCGCCGCAAAGGGGCCGGTTCCTCACCGTCAGGAGTGGAACAGTGCAGCTAACCGCACCCTCCGTCCGCCGCCGGATCACCCGCGCCATCGCCACCGCCTTCGTCGCCACGGCGCTGGCCGGCGGAACCGCGCTCGGCACGGCCGCGCCCGCCTTCGCCGACGAGATCGGCCAGGCGCCGACCTCGTCCAACATCACCGGCAACGGCAGCTTCTCCGTCGCCACGTACAACATCTCCAGCCTCGTCAGCGGCTTCGGCGGCGGCGTGGCCTACTACCCGACCGCCAGCGGCACCTACCCGGTGATCGCGATCTCCCCCGGCTTCACCGCCCGCTGGTCCAGCATCAGCTGGATCGGCCCGCGCCTGGCCTCCTGGGGCTTCGTGGTGGTCGGCATCGAGACCAACAGCATCTACGACCAGCCGGCCAGCCGCGGCAGCCAGCTGCTCGCCGCGCTGAACTGGGCCGTCAACTCGGCTCCGTCGCAGGTCCGCGCCAAGGTCGACGGCAGCCGCCGCGGCGTCGCCGGGCACTCGATGGGCGGCGGCGGCACCCTGGAGGCGCTGGCGGCCGACACCACCGGGCTGGTCAAGGCCGGTGTGCCGATCGCGCCGTGGAACTCCGACAAGACCTGGAGCGGGCTCAACGAGGCCGTGCAGATCGTCGGCGGCGAGAGCGACACCATCGCCGCCGTCAGCTCGCACTCGATCCCGTTCTACAACAGCCTCGGCGGGCCCAAGAGCTACGTCGAGCTGAACGGCGCCAGCCACTTCTTCCCGCAGTCCACCAACTCGACCCTGTCGCGGGCGCTGGTCTCCTGGTTCAAGCGCTACCTGAACAACGACACCCGTTTCACGCCGTTCACCTGCGGCTACGGCGGCACGGCGGTCTCGGACTTCCGTACCAACGCCTGCTGATCGCCGCTTGACACCGGTGCCGGGGGAAACGTTCCCCCGGCACCGGCGTTCGTCCGACCGTGGCGCGCCGCGGCCGTCACGCCGACGGCCGGCGGCGCGCCATGCTCTGCGCCCGCAGCATCGGCGGGTTGAGCAGCAGCGCGGCCCCGCGCCGGTAGAGCGCCGCCGGACGGCCCATCTCGGACGCCCGCTTGTGTCCCGTGGGCACCACGAAGCCGTCGGCGGTCAGCACCTTGCGGGCGAAGTTGCGCGGGTCCACCGTGGTCCCCCACACCGCCTCGTAGACGGTGCGCAGCTCGGTGATGGTGAACTCGTCCTTGCAGAAGGCGGCCGCGACGGTGGTGTACTCCAGCTCGACGCGGGCGCGCTCGATGCCGTCGCGCAGGATCGCCGCATGGTCGAAGGCGAGCGGCACCGGGTCCGGGCCTACCAGCCGGTCGGCGGGCATCCACACCGCACCCGCGGCGTCGGTGCCGGCCGAGGGCTGCGGCAGGTTCGGTGCGATCGCCAGGTACGCGACCGTCAGCACCCGGCCGCGCGGGTCGCGGTCGGCCGCCGCGTAGGCGCCCAGCTGCTCCAGGTGCAGCCGGCGGCCGTCGAGGGACGTCTCCTCCCGCAGCTCGCGGATGGCCGAGTCGAGCAGGTCCTCCCGGTCGCGCAGGAACCCTCCCGGCAGGGCGGGCTGGCCGGCGTACGGCTCCGTGCCCCGCTCGATCAGCAGGACGTGCAGCCTGTCCCGACGAACGGTGAGGACCACCAGGTCCACGGTGATTGCCGCAGTGACCCGCGGGCGTGACTCGGTCATCCGACAAGGGTAACTAAACGTCGCATTGACATTAAGTCGTGCCCGCACTTAATGTCGAACTCACATAAAGCGCTGTCCGTCAGTCCCGTTACGGTTCCCGCCCGCGCACCAGCACTGCCCTGGAGCAGAGATGACACAGGCGTACGTTCAGCCCGACCCCTACGCGGTGCCCGCCCCGCGCGCCGGCGACGACGATGTCCCGACCCGGCCGACCCGGCACCTGAGCGCGGGCGCGTACCTCGACGACCGGTTCTGCCGAGCCGCCCTCAACGAGGTCTACCACCAGCCCCGGCGCATGGTCGCCCCGTCGTACGGCTTCGACCTCGTCACCGTTCTCAGCCACTGCAAGAAGGCCCGGGTGATCAACCTCGCCCGCGACGGCGCCATCGTGTTCATGCTCGCCCTGTCCGCGTGCGTCTCCTTCCCGACCTTCCTGCTGCTGGTGGTGGCGCTGATCCAGCTGCAGCTGTGCGTCGCGACGTATCGGCTGATCCGCGACGTCGTGCGCGGGCTGCGCGGAGGCGGCACCGTCACCGACTTCCTGCGGCTGATCCTGCGCGCGTGGGCCGTGACCGGCGCCTTCCTGCTCTCCACGATGCTGAGCTTCTACTTCTTCGCCGCCGCCGCCATGGCGGCGGCGCTCGCGGGAGCCGGCGGCGGCTTCTACGGCGAGCCCGAGCCGTCCACCGGCGCCGACCTGCTGACCGGCGCCTCGACCGCGCTGTCGCTGCTGCTGCTGGCCGTGCTCTGCTTCACCCCCATGGCCGCCAACCTGCTCAAGCAGTCGCGGGTGGACACCATGGCCCCCGGCCGCGGCCGCCACACCACCGACGCCGCAGACCAGCGCCTGGCCGAGATCGAGCGGCAGCAGCGCGGCAACGTGGTCGTGTACTCCGGCTACCAGCCCTTCGTCGGCTCCGGGACGGAGCTGGACCGCTGGGGCACCGCGGTCCGCCTGGTGCGGCGCGAGCCGAACGCCGCCGCGACGACACCCGAGTCGGCCAGGGAGTTCCCCACCATCACCTTCACCGCCGAGGAGCTGACCGCCTGGGTGGCGGAGCGGATCAACCGGCTCACCGGCGGCACGGCACAGGAGCTGCTGCCCGGCCTGACCGTCGAGGGCACCGTGTTCCTCGCCGGCAGCGAGACCGCGATGCTGCGCAACCAGATGGACCGGGCGCAGGTCAGCGCCGTCATCGCCAACCCGACGACGCCCGCGCGCTACTTCCTGGCGTTCCGCGTGTCGTCCTGGCAGGGCGAGCTGATCACCAATGTGTACGTGCACATCGCCGTCCAGGGCCGGACCCTGTACGTGGACATGTCGAGCTGGGCCCTGGGCCCGTGCCGCAGCGAGTTCCGGGTCGTCGACCTGGAGGGCGGCACCGGGCTGCCCGCGTACCTGCGGGCGGTCAAGCGGGGCATCGTGGACGCGCCCGTCACCGTGGCGCGGGCGCCGATCAACCTGATCCAGGCCGGGCTCGACGCGCTCCACGTGGCCACCCGCCGCGGCGCCGTCTCCCCGACCGGGGTCGACTACGGCGCCCTGATGAGCGTGCGGGAGCTGGGCAGCAGCGGCACCTGGCGCAACTCGCTCATAGAGCACGACTTCACCAAGTACGCGTCCATCATCCAGCGCCGCGTCCTGGCCGCCGTCCTCGACTTCCTCGAGAACCAGGGGGCCGACGTCACGGAGTTCCGCCAGCGCTCGGTGAACATCCTCAACCGGGGCATCCAGCACTTCGGCTCCGGCGACATCAACAACGACGGCGCCGTCGGCGACAACGCGAAGGTGACCCGATGAGCGAGCCCGAAACCCCGCCGACGATCGAGGTCGAGCAGGGCGGCAACCAAGGTATCCAGCACTTCGGGCACGGGAACATCGTCAACACGGGCGCGGTGGGCAAGGGCGCGACGGTGTACCGCACGACGTCGCGCGAGCCGCGGGACCGGCCCCGCGGCGCCGGAGAAGACCGCACGTCGGCCGACGTGGGCGTCATCGTCGCCACCCCCAGGGAGTTCGCGGCGGTGGCCAGGGCGCTGGCCGCGGGTTCCGACTACCGGGACGACAGCCGGGCCGAGGGGACGCTGGTGGCCGAAGCCACCATGCCCGTGCCCGGGGGCGCCGTCCGCGTCGCCGCGCTGGAGGCGACCGAGCAGGGCACGCTGGCGGCGCAGACCGCCTACCGCAGGCTCACCGGCTTCTGCGCGCCGTCGTTCGTGCTGCTGGTCGGGATCGCGGGTGGGATCGACCGCAGCCTGGGCATCGGCGACGTGGTGCTCAGCGACCACATCATCTGCTACGGCTCGGGCAAGGACACCCCGGACGGGCGGGTGATCCGCGGCTCGGGGCACCAGATCACCGACGCGGCGCGGGAGCGGATGAACCGCTTCTTCGCGCGGGACGGCCGCGAGCGCCGTCCGTTGCCCCTGGCCGATGCGACGAGCGCCTACCTGGTGCACCAGGGCCCGGTCGGCTCCGCCGACACCGTGGTCGCCTGGGAGGACGCCCAGGCACGGCGGTTCCTGAAGGACTTCAACGACAAGACGCTCGCCGTCGAGATGGAGGCCGCGGGCGTGGCCGCCGCGTTCCACAGCAGCGCCGGGAGCCCGCACCGGCCGCTCGGGTGGTTCACCGTACGCGGGATCTCGGATCTGGCCGACGTGGCCAAGAAGGACGAGCACCAGGACCTCGCCGCGCGGCACGCCGCGGACGTCATGGTGCGGCTGTTGCCGTTTCTGAGGGTCACGCCACCGGCGTGACCGGAGGGGCCGGCGACCGGGGTGGCACCGGCCCCTCCCGCAGCGCGCCGGGTCAGGCAGTCGGGAAACCGTCCGCCGGGCCCGGCGCGCGGCCGTTCGCCCAGACCCGCTCGAACTCGTCGACGAAGTGGGCGAACCAGCCGGGATCGCGGTCGCGCCGCAGCACCAGCACGGGCTCGGGGCCCACCGGCCGGTGGGCGTAGATGTCGAGGTGGACCCGCCCGCCGCCGGTGCCGGGATCGGTCACCAGCAGGCCGACGGCGGGCGCGAAGGGCAGCAGCCGCACCTCGACGCTGCCCGGGCCGGCCGTCGCGCTGAGCTGACGCAGCAGGCCGACGGAGAGCTGCAACCGCTGCTGGAAGATCTCCGGCTGGTGTCCCACGCCGCACCGGCGCGCCGCCTCCTCGGGTGCGCCACTGGCCGGATCGAGCAGCGCCACCCGGATGCGCGCACCCTCGCGCAACAGTTTCTCCAATTCGTGGTAATTGCTGCGCAGGGTGCGCCCGAGTGTCACTCCCAGCATGCCGACGTCACTCATTCCGGAGCCGAGAGCGCCCGCTCCCGAAGTGGACTCCCGCAGCAGGCTGTCGACCGACACATTCTCGGTGTCCCGGTGGCGCACCGCCTCCGACAGCGCCCGCATGGAACGCTCGACCTCACCCATCTGACGCCGGTTGACCAGCACGCTCATGGCCATGACCGCCAGCGTGGCCAACGTGGCCGCGGTGACGACCGGGGCGCCGACCACATCGAGCAGCCCCAGCACCCCCACCACGAGCGCGAGCGCTATCGACAGATGCACCTCCAGTTCGCGGTGGGTCACCACGTACCGGAATAGGCGCATCGAATTCTTCATAGGACCATCTTAGATAGAGGCATTCAACCCATCCGATCAATGCCCGCCGCGACGAGCACCCGGCCCGCTTCCGCGCCGTCCGCGATCACGCCGCGCCGCCTGCGCCCGGCAGCCCGACGGCGACGGTCGCGGCGAGCTCGGTGCGGTTGCGTACGCCCAGCTTGCGGAAGATGTTGCCCAGGTGGAACTCGACCGTCTTCGCCGAGACCTGCAACTGCTCGGCGACCTCCCGGTTGCTCAGGCCGCCCGCGACCGCGCGGGCGACCCGCGCCTCGGCCCCGGTCAGCGACAACGCGTCGGAATGCACCGTCACGACGGCCGCCGACTGCCGGCGCACGGCGGGCGGTGCGGCGGCGACCTGCTCCAGATCGGCCACGACACGGGCCACCATCCCGGCCGCGCCGGTCGCGGCATACCCCGTGCAGGCGGTTTCGAGCAGGCGGGTCGCGTCGGCGCGCCGGCCCAGGCGGGCGTGCTGCGCGCCGAGCAGCCACGCCATGCGGGCCCGCGACAGCCGCTCCACCGGCCGGTTCAGCCCGGCCAGCGCCGCCTCGAACCGGGCCATCGCCGCAGGGTCGGCGGGCTGGGCGATCCAGGCCCGCCAGGCGGGCAGGGCCGGGGCGCCGGGCCAGCCCAGGGGCGGGTCGGGCAGCCGGGCGAGCAGCGCGTCGGCGGCCTCGGACCGCCCGTGCAGGGCGTGGTGGGTGGCCAGCTCCCAGCGGTGCTCGAAGATGAGCCCGGAGGTCGCGCCGACGACGGTGCCGACCAGGAACTCGAGCATCCCCAGCCAGGACTCGGTGTCACCGGCGGCCAGGTGCAGGGCGGCGGCGCACTCGGCGATGTGCCCGGCGACCCAGCTCGACCCCGCCCGCGCGGCGAGCCGCCGGGTCTCGGCCAGGTACGCCGTGGCGGCGGGCAGGTCACCGCACAGCGCCTCGACCTTGATCAGCCAGGAGGCGGTCTCGGCCTGGATGTCGGCGCGGCCGGCCTCGCGGGCCAGGCGCAGCGACTCGTGCAGCTCGACCCGCCCGCGCAGCAGGTCGCCGCTCCACGCGTCGCCGAGGCCGAGCATGCCCCGCAGCCTGGCGAGGCGGGCGGGTTCGGTGTCGGCGGCGTCGATGAGGTGGGCGAACCGGGGGCGTGCCTCATGGGGACGCATCAACTGCAGGGTGCTCAGCAGCGCCAGCTCCAGGAAGAGCACGTCGGTGTGCAGCCGGTGCTGGTCGGTCAGCCGGAGCGCGGTTTCCAGGTGCCGCGAGGCGTGGGGTGTGCGGGTGCGTACGCCGATGACGCCGGTGACGGTGTGGAACAGCACCTCGGTCTGCGGCCGGGGCGGGTCGGAGCGCAGCTCGGCGAGCCGGGCCGCCAGCGGCGGCAGGGTGGCCGCGTCGGCGGTGCGGGACAGCGCGAGGAACGCCTCCGCGGCCAGCCGGGCTGCGGCCACCGGGTCGGCGGTGCTGCGGGAGGTGGCCAGCAGCCGGTCGGCCTCGACGTCGCGGGACACGCGCACAGCGTAGCGGCGGCCCGCGAGCCGCCGGACGCCAACGGGGCCCCTATATCGTGGGTCCGGTGCGGGTGACGACATGGAACGTGAACTCGGTCAAGCAGCGGCTGCCCCGGTTCCTGCCGTGGCTGGACCAGCGGCGACCCGACGTGGTCTGCCTGCAGGAGCTGAAGCTCGGCGACGCCGCCTTCGCCGACCTGCTCAGCGAGGAGCTCACCAGCCGCGGGTACGCGTTCGCCGTGCACGGTGAGGCGCGCTGGAACGGGGTGGCGATCCTGTCCAAGGTCGGCCTCGACGACGTCGTGCAGGGCCTGCCGAACGGGCCCGGCTTCCCGCACCCCGAGGCGCGGGCGGTGTCGGCGACCTGCGGCGGGATCCGCGTGCACTCGGTGTACGTGCCCAACGGCCGCGTCCCGGACTCCGACCACTACCGGTACAAGCTGGCCTGGCTGGCCGCGCTGCGCGACACCGTCGCCGCGGGCCCGCAGGACGCCGTCGTGTGCGGCGACGTGAACATCGCCCCGGCCGACGCCGACGTGTTCGACCCGGCGGCGTACGTCGGCAGCACGCACGTGACCGGGCCGGAGCGGGCGGCGCTGGCCGAGCTGCAGGCGCTCGGGCTGCACGACGTCGTCCGGGACCGCTGGCCGACCGAGCGGGTCTTCACGTACTGGGACTACCGGGCCGGGATGTTCCACCAGGACCTGGGGATGCGCATCGACCTGATCCTGGCGTCGGCGCCGGTGGCCGGGCGGGTCAAGGCGGCCTGGGTGGACCGGCTGGCGCGCAAGGGCACCGGCCCCAGCGACCACGCCCCGGTGATCGTCGACCTGGACGAGGCGCCCGACGGCGACATCGGCCCGGTCGTGCCGCCGCCGTCGGCCCCGCGGACCCGCCGCGGCGCGAAGCTGCCCCAGGCGCCGGCCGACGAGTGATGGACGGTGCGACGATGCGTCTGCACGTCGGCTGCGCGATGTGGACGCACAAGGCGTGGCAGGGGCACCCACTGCCGCCCACCGAGCGGCTGCGCTGGTACGCGAGCTGGTGCAACGCGGTCGAGGGCAACACGACGTTCTACGCGACCCCGGCGCGGCGGACCGTGCAGACGTGGGCGGAGCAGACCGGGCCGGACTTCCGGTTCGTGGTGAAGCTGCCCAAGCCGATCACGCACGAGCGGCGGCTGTCCGGCGCCGACGAGGAGCTGCGCGCGTTCCTGGACGCGGTCGAGCCGCTGGGCCCGCGCAACCACGCGCTGTGGCTGCAGCTGCCGGGCTCGTTCGGCCCGAACGACGTCGGCGACCTGGCGGGCTTCCTGCGGCGGCTGCCCACCGGTTTCCGGTACGCCGTGGAGGTGCGCCACCGGGCGTTCTTCGACGATCCCCGGCAGGCGCGGCAGCTGGAGCAGGTGCTCGCGGTCGCCGGCGCCGAGTGGGTGCCGTTCGACACGGTCGCGTTCTTCGAGACACCGCCGACCAGCGACGCCGAGCGGGAGGCGTGGCTGAAGAAGCCGCGCATGCCGCGCCGGTCGCAGGCGCTGACCGACCGGCCGATCGTGCGCTACCTGGGCCGCGACGACACCGAGCGGACCGTCGAAGGCTGGCGGCACTGGGTGGACGTGGTCACCGGCTGGCTGCGGGAGGGGCGCTCGCCGACGGTGTTCATCCACACGCCCGACAACGCCGACGCGCCCGCGCTGTGCCGCCGCTTCCACGACGAGGTGCGGGCACGCGTACCGCAGCTCGCGGCGCTGCCGGAACCGCAGGAGCCGGAGACCGCGGAGCCGCTGACCCTGTTCTGATACGGGTGGCCGGCGGGCGACGCCGACCCGAAGGCGCGACTTGCCGAACCGGCAACGAAGTTTGCGCGCGGCGCGGCCAAGCGGGCACGCTGACGGTGGAGGTGGTCAGCCATGACCGACGCGCACGCGGCTCATCACGCGGCACACGACGAACACGACATCGACGACTTCTTCACCGAGAGGTTCTGGGACGAGCGGTACGGCTCCAAGGAGCGGATCTGGAGCGGCAACCCCAACCCGCACGTGGTCACCACCGCCGCCGACCTCGTCCCGGGGACCGCGCTCGACGTCGGCTGCGGCGAGGGCGCCGACGCGGTGTGGCTGGCAGCCCGGGGCTGGCAGGTCACCGGCGTCGACGTGTCCGGAGTGGCGCTGGGCCGGGCCGCGGCGCACGCGGCCGAGGCGGGCGAGCAGACCGCCGCGCGGGCCACCTGGCTGCGGGCCGACATCCTGACGTGGGACCCGGCCCCGGCGCGGTTCGACCTGGTGTCGGCGCAGTTCATGCAGCTGCCCGACCCGGCCCGCACGGACCTGCACCGCAGGCTGGCGGCGGCGGTGCGGCCCGGCGGCACGCTGCTGATCGTCGGGCACCACTTCTCCGACCTGGAGACGACCATCGGCCGCCCGCACCTGCCGGCGCTGATGTTCACCGCCGAGCAGGCCGCGGCGGCGCTGGACCCCGCCGACTGGGAGATCCACACCGCGACGCCCGGCCGCGAGGCCACCGACGCCGAGGGCCGGCCGGTCACCGTCCACGACGCGGTGCTGCGAGCCGTACGCCTGCGCTGACCTGCGGCGTTGACCGGCCGCGCCCCGACCGGCCACAGTGGTGGGTGTGGAGCGTGCCCTCGACCTGCTGACCCTGGCCGCATACCTGACCCTGCTCGCCGGGACCGCCGCCGCCCACCACGCGGTCGCCGCGATCGGCCTGGGCGCGGTCTACGTCGTCGGGGCCACCGCCGGTTTCGCCTGGGTGCGGCGGCGCGACCGGCGCGGCCTCAGCATCGGTTTCGTCGCGGCGCAGCTGGTCCTCGGCTACGCGACCTTCGTCGCGTCCGGCGCGATGGTGGGCGCGATCCTGCTGCTGCTGGTCCTGGTGAGCCAGAGCGTGCTGCTGCTGCCGCCCGCGGGCGCGCTGACCGTGGCCGGCCTGGTCCCGTTCGTGCACACCGGCATGGAATGGCGGGCCGGGCTGCGCGAGGGCCTGGGCATGCTCGCCGCCGCCGCGTTCGCCGCCGTGCTGACCCACCTGATCGTGCGCGAGCAGCGGGCCCGCCGCGAGCTCGCCGCCGCGCACGACCGGCTGCGGGCGTACGCGCTGCAGGCCGAGCGGCTGGCGGCGGTGCAGGAACGCAACCGGGTCGCCCGCGACATCCACGACGGGCTCGGCCACTCGCTGACCGTGGTGCAGATGCAGGTGAAGGCGGCGCGGGCGGTGCTGGCCACGGACCCGGCCAAGGCCGACGCGGTGCTGGCCAAGGCCCAGCACCAGGCCGAGGAGGCGCTGGCGGAGGTGCGCCGCTCGGTCGGCGCGATGCGCGAGCCGCGCCCGTCCGTGCCGCTGCCCGAGGCGCTGCGGGTGCTGGTCGAGGAGACCTCGGCGGCGGGCGTGCCGACCAGCCTCGACGTGTCGGGGCAGGCCCGGCCGCTGGTCGCCGACGCCGAGGAGTCGCTCTACCGGGCCGCGCAGGAGGGCCTGACCAACGTACGCAAGCACGCCCGCGCGACCCGGGCCGCGCTGGTCCTGGACTACACCGGCCCGGCCGCGGTGCGGCTGGAGGTCCGCGACGACGGCACCGGCCTGTCCGGCGGCCCCGACCCGGCCGGGTTCGGCCTGGTGGGGGTACGCGAGCGCGCCGCGCACGCCGGAGGGCGGATGAGCATCGAGTCGGTGCCCGGCAGCGGCGCGACGCTGAGCGTGGAGGTGCCCGGGTGAGCCGCCCGCCGGTGCGGGTGCTGCTCGCCGACGACCAGTCGCTGTTCCGGGAGGCGCTGGCGGTGCTGCTCGGCGTACACGACGACATCGAGGTGGTGGGCGAGGCGGGCGACGGCGCGCAGGCGCTGGACCGCGCGGCCGCGCTGCGGCCCGACGTGGTGCTGATGGACCTGCGCATGCCGGTGCTGGACGGGGTCGCCGCCACCCGCCGGATGCGGGCCGAGCAGCCCGGCGTGCGGGTGATCGTGCTGACCACGTTCGACGACGACGAGGAGGTGTTCGCGGCGCTGCGCGCCGGGGCGCTCGGCTACCTGCTCAAGGACGCGTCGTCGGCGCAGCTGGTGGAGGCGGTGCACGCCGCGGCGCGCGGTGAGGCGGTGCTGCAGCCGTCGGTGGCGGCGAAGGTCGTGGCGCAGTTCGCCCGGCTGCCCGCCGGACCGGGCGAGCCGCGGCCGCAGCCGCTGGTCGTGCCGCTGTCCGAACGCGAGCTGGACGTGCTGCGGCTGCTGGCCGGCGGCCGGTCCAACCGGGAGATCGCCGCCGAGCTGTTCCTGGCCGAGGGCACGGTGAAGAACCATGTGACCAACGTGCTGGCCAAGCTCGACGCCCGCGACCGCACCCAGGCGGCGCTGCGCGCCCGCGAGCTCGGCCTGCTGTGAGCGCGGGTCATGGGCGAAGGTGACCGGCGACCATGACTTCCGGCACCTGCCCGCATGGCCGCGCGGGCCGAGGATGGTGGGCATGACAACCTCCTCGTGCGACAAGGACAGCTCCGCTCACGCCGGCCGGTCGGCCTGGCGCAAGAACCTCCGGTTCGGCCTGCACTTCGCCGAGATGGTGGTCGCCATGCTCGTCGGGATGTTCGCCCTCGGCCCGCTGTGGTCGCTGGCCTGGCCGGGCCTGTCCGACCTGCCCGCGGTGGACGCGCTGGTGATGGCGACGAACATGACGGTCGGCATGGCGGCGTGGATGCGTTTCCGGCGCCACTCCTGGCCCCGGATCGCCGAGATGTCGGCCGCGATGTACGTGCCGTTCCTGGTCCTGCTGGTGCCGTACGCGTTCGGCGCCGTCTCCGCCCACGGGCTGATGATGGGCGGTCACCTGCTCATGCTGCCCGCGATGCTCGCCGCGATGCTGTGGCGGCTGGACGAGTACCGCCACTGACGGCGGCCGGGGGGGGGGGCCCCGCGGCCCCCCCACCCGGGGGCCCCCCCCCACCCCCACAGGCCCC
>NZ_JBFAOU010000053.1:0-46106 GCF_040675365.1 Catellatospora sp. NPDC049609
CACCTTTAACACTCTTCCCAACCACCCCCCTATCCCGATCGGCGCTCGGCTTACTTAGACGTGCGCCTAACTGGATCCCGAATCCCACAACAACTTCATCCAGATAGGCCAACGTCTATGAAAAACGGGTCTCGGCGGGGTTCGGGCGGGTGGGGCGGGGACCGGTCAGACGGGGTCGAGGTCGGCGTCCTCGTCGGGGATCAGGTCGGGGTCGGGGTCGTCGTCGGGGTCGAAGCCGAGCACCGCCTGCTCGTCGGGGCGGTGCACCAGCACGGTGCTCAGGAACGACTGCACGGCGGGGGCCAGGCCGACGTCGCGCCCGGCGGTCTCGCTCAGCGCCCACCGGTGCTCGATGATCTGCACGAACAGCTCCGGCGGCTCCAGCTTGCCGCGCAGGTGCGGCGGCACCGCCCGGATCACCGGCTCGAACACCTCGACCAGCCAGCGGTGCGCCGCCTGGGCCTCGTCGGGCAGGTCCTCGGACTCGGCCCGGTACGCGTCCAGGTCGTTGAGCAGCGCGCGGGCCTGGTTCTCCTCGGCGTCGAGGCCGGTCAGGCGCAGCAGGCGGCGGGTGTGGTGGCCGGCGTCGACGACCTTCGGGCGCAGCATGATGCTGCGGTGCCCGCCCTCCTCGACGACCGACATCGACACCTCCTCGACGTCGAAGCCGAGCTCGTTGAGGCGGCGGATGCGCTTGTCCATCTGGCGGCGGGTGTCGGCCTCGACCGCCTGCTCGTGGGTCAGCTCGTGCCACAGCACCTCGTAGCGGCGCACCACCTCGTCGGAGACGTGCTCCGGGTCGATGCCGTCGTGCAGCAGGCCGGCGGCCTGCAGGTCCAGCGCCTCGCCGAAGATGTTGGTCCGCGCGATCTCCAGGTCCTCGCCGCGCTGGCCGGGGGACAGGCGCAGGTGCAGTTGGCCGGTCTCGGCGTCGACCAGGTACGCCGCGAAGGCGCCCGCGTCGCGGCGGAACAGCGTGTTGGACAGCGAGCAGTCGCCCCAGAAGAAGCCGAGCAGGTGCATGCGCACCAGCAGCGCGGCAAGCGCGTCCAGCAGCCGGTTCATCGTCTCGGGGCGCAGCGTGTGGGAGAACAGCGCCCGGTACGGCAGGGAGAACTGCAGGTGCCGGGTGACCAGCACCGGCTCCAGGTGCTCGCCGTCGAGGGCGACCCGGTCGGCGACGATGGCGACCGCCTCGACGGCCGGGGCGCTGATCCGTTCGAGCGCGCGGAGCAGGTCGTACTCCCGCTCGGCGATCTTCTCGCGGGTCTCCTTGACGGCGTACACGGTGCCCTGCAACTTGACGAAGCGGACGACGTGCCGGGAGATGCCCTGGGGCAGCGCGACGAGATGGTCGGCCGGCCACTCCTCGAGCGGCGTGGACCAGGGCAGGTCGAGCAGGGCAGGGTCGACTAGGGCAGAGGTGATCCGCACGCGAACAGCCTACGGATTCGCGCCAGCCTGCCCGGCATCCCCTGTTCGGCCGAGGCACCGGCCACAGCGCTGCTTCGTTGCACGTAGGGAGCTTGTACCGGAACGTTCAGGAGGCTGGTCGCATGCGCCGTACGGTCGCGCTGGTGATGGGAATCTCTGCCGCACTCGCCCTCGCCACCACGGCGGGCGCCGCGGTGCTCGGCGATCGGGACCCCGCACCCGCAGTGTCGGCCGGCTCACGCGAGCCGGCGACCGCCGGGCAGGGCGCGCCGCAGGCCGCGCCGGCCGGCGAGGCGGCGACCGTGGCGCAGCCCGAGGCGACCGCGCAGCGGCCGGACACGACGGTGCGCAAGGCCGGACGGGCCGAAGCGGGCCGGGTCGAGGCGGCACACGCCGTGCTCGGCTATCTGGACGCCGACCGGACCGCGACCCTGCGCTACCCCGGCGCCGAGTACGTCAAGGTGCACTTCTCCCAGCTCCTGCTGCTGCCCGGCGACTACCTGACGGTCAGCGACCCGAAGCGGACCGAGGTGCACCGCATCGACGGCGACCCGGTCGGCTCGGTGCTCGGCACCGCCGGCCGCTGGGCGATGTCGGTCACCGGCGACACCGCCGTCGTCGAGCTGCACAGCTCCCGGCTCGACCTGCTCGGGCTGAGCGGCACGGTCGCCAAGCTCGGCGTGGTGATCGACAAGGTCACCCGCGGGTTCACCGAGTCCGAGCGCGGCGCCGCGTCCGACGCGTACCAGCGGGAGAAGCGGCAGGCCGCGCGGACCGGGCGCGAGGAGAGCATCTGCGGCTCGGACGAGAAGGCCGACGCGGTCTGCTACCGCACCACCGAGCCGGTGGTCTACCGGCGGTCCAAGGCGGTGGCCCGGATGCTCATCGGCGGCGTCGAGCTGTGCACCGCCTGGCGCGTCGGGCCGAAGAACCTGCTGCTCACCAACAACCACTGCGTCGCCGACAAGAGCGAGACCGGCGACGCCGAGGTGTGGTTCAACTACCAGTGCGCCGAGTGCGGCGGCTACGACGTGTTCCGCCCGACCAAGGTGTGGCTGAGCGAGCTGCTCGCCACCGACCGGACGCTCGACTTCAGCCTGTTCTCGGTGACCGACTTCGCGCTGGTGGAGAAGTTCGGGTACCTGGAGCTGGACCTGCGCCGGCCGGAGAAGGGCGAGGAGCTCTACATCCCGCAGCACCCGGCGGGCGCGCCCGCGATGGTCGCCGTCAGCAGCGACCGCGACCGGGCGGGCAACTGCGCGGTGGAGAGCAACTCCTACGACGGGTACGCCGACGACACCGACATCTCCTACTACTGCGACACCGAGGGCGGCTCGTCCGGCTCGCCGGTGCTGTCGCGGCGCACGAACAAGGTCATCGCGCTGCACCACTTCGGCGGCTGCCCCAACTCGGGCGTACGCATGGAGCTGATCAGCAAGAAGATCGCCGACCTGCGGTGAGTTCGGTCACCCGCCCGGCCGGCCGGTGTGGAGATCACGTGAACGGCGCCGGGTGCGGGCGGGCCGGTCAGGCATAGTGGGCCGGTGCGGATTCCGACCCGGCGGCTGAGCCGCCTCGACAGCTGGTGGTGGGACGCCGCCCTGCTCGCGGTGCTCGCGCTGGTCACCGTGCTCGCGATCCGCGGCGTCACGGCAGACCTCGACCTGGGCGTACGCGACTGGGTGGCGGGGCACCGGCCGCAGTGGGCGTACTGGGTCGCCTTCGTGCTGAACTACCTCGGCCAGGGCTGGCTGGTGATGTGGATGCTCACGGGCGGCCTGACCGTAGCGCTGCTGATCCGCCACCGCGACCCGCGCGTCGTGCTGCCGGGCGTGATGGGGTTCCTGCTGACGTACCTCACCATCGGGCCGCTGAAGCTGTGGACGCACCGGGACGCGCCGAGCAGCGCGCTGCCCAACGCGGTGGAGTTCTTCAACCCGCTCGCGGTGGCGTACTCGAACTCGTACCCGTCGGGCCACGTGGTGAACGCGATCGTGTGGTGGGGCGTGATCGTCATCCTGGCGTCGCGGCTGTGGCGGCTGCCGCCCGCGCTGGTGCGCTGGATGCGGGTCGCCCCACCGGTGATCGTGGTGTGGACGACGACGTACCTGTCGCACCACTGGATCACCGACGGCGTCGCCGCGGTCGCCCTCGGCCTGCTCCTGGACCGCCTCATCCACCGCGTCGACTGGGACGCGCTCCTCCCACCCCGCCGCTGAGGGCCCCGCGCGGCTCGTGCCCGCAGTTTCCCCGAAACTGCACGGACGTCGGGCTCGTTGGCGCGGTTTCCCCGAAACTGCATGGGACGCCGGGCTCCTTCGCGCGGGTTCTCCCGAAACTGCGGCGCGAGCGGAGGGCGCTGGGGGTGGTGGGGATCGGGCCTGCGTGGGGTGGGTGGGGGTGAAGAAGGTGCCCCTCCTATACACAGAGCGTTAAGAAGGTGCCCTTCCTTTCGTCGTGGGGGGCGGGCTAGCCTGCGGACGTGATCTCGACGTTGGCTCGGCGGCTCGGGTTCGGGGACGCCGTCGTCATCGGTCTGGGCGCGATGCTGGGCGCGGGCGTGTTCGTCGTGTGGGGACCCGCCGCGGAGGCCGCCGGCACGAGCGGCGCGCTGCTGCTCGCGCTGCTGATCGCGGCCCTGGTGGCGGCCTGCAACGCGACCGGGTCGGCGCGGCTGGCGGCGCGCTACCCCGAGTCGGGGGGCACGTACGTCTACGGCCGGGAGCGGCTCGGCGCGTTCACCGGGTTCCTCGCGGGCTGGGCGTTCGTCATCGGCAAGACCGCGAGCTGCGCCGCGATGGCGCTGACGATCGGCTACTACCTGTGGCCACAGCACGCCCGGGTGGTCGCGGTCGCGGCCGTGGCGGTGCTGACCGCGGTCAACATCCGCGGCGTCACCAAGACCGCCGCGGCGACCCGGATCCTCGTCGCGGTCACGCTGACCGTGCTGGTGACGGCGGTGGCCGCGGGACTGCTCGGCGGCGGCACGCCGGAGGCCGGCGCGGTCGGTCCGGCGGGCCCGTTCGGCGCGGCGGGGCTGCTGTTCTTCGCGTTCGCCGGGTACGCCCGCATCGCCACGCTGGGCGAGGAGGTGCGCGACCCGGCCCGCACCATCCCGCGGGCGGTGCCGGTGGCGCTCGGGATCGTGCTGCTCGTGTACGCCGCCGTCGCGGTGACCTGCCTGTCCGTGCTCGGCATGCCGGCGCTGGCCCGCTCCGCCGCGCCGCTGGCCGACGTGGTCACCGCCGCCGGGCTGCCGCAGCTCGCGCCGGTGGTGCGGGTCGGGGCCGGGATCGCGGTGTGCGGGGTGCTGCTCAGCCTGCTGGCCGGGGTCGGGCGCACCGTGCTGGCCATGGCCCGCCGCTCCGACCTGCCGAAACGGCTCGACGCGGTGCACCCGAGGTTCGCCACCCCCTGGCTCGCCGAGCTGGCCGTCGCCGCGGTGATCATCGCGGTGGTGCTGGCGGCGGACGTACGCGGCGCGATCGGCTTCTCCAGTGTCGCGGTGCTGACCTACTACGCGATCACGAACGCGGCGGCGTGGACCCTGGGCGGGCCGCGCCACCTGCGCGCGGTCGCCGCGCTCGGGTTGATCGGCTGCGTCGTGCTGGCGACCACCCTGCCGGAGCCGACGGTGCTGGCGGGCGGCGGGATGCTCGCCCTCGGCGTGCTCGCCTACGCCGTCCACCGCCGCAAGGGCTGAGCGCTCACAGGGCCAGCGCCGCGCGCAGTCCGGCGTTGACGGCCGCCATCGTGTACGGCCCGAGCGCCCCGGCCGGGGCGGGCAGCTCGTCACGCCACAGCTTCTCCACGTCGTCGCAGAGCACCCATCCCGCGAGGTCGCCGCAGTCGCGGCCGAGCGGCACCACGGTCTCCAGGTGGGTGTTGCGGTTCGTGGTGGTGAGGCGGACCGCGAGCACCGTGGACAGCGCGCGGTTGCGGTGGTTGTTGCTGATCACCGCGAACGGCTTGCGGCCGAGCTCACCGCCGAGATCGATGAGGTAGACCTCGCCGCGGACCGGAGCTCTCATCGGCGCTCGCCCGTGGCCCCGGCCTCCTCGGCCGTCCACTCGGCGACCGAGCGCGCGCGGCGGGCCCGGTGCGCCGTCCGCTCGGCGTCGGCCTGGCCGTTGTGCCACGTCGCCATGTGTTCGTAGCCGATCTCCAGGGAGATGCCGCGCAGTGTCGCGTCGGCGACGTCGAGCATCGCCCGGACGCGCGCGCCCTCGCTGCTCAGGTCCGGAACCTCGCCACGCTGCGCATACCAGAGCTCGAGGGCCTGCCGCAGTGCCGACTCCGCGCCGAGCTCCTGCACCGTGTCGGCGATGCCGTCGGTGACGGTGACACTCATCCTCTTCACTGCATCAGGCTATGCACCACCATGTGGTGCGTCAAGTGGTGCAGTGCCGGTGACGACGGCGGCGATGCGCGTTCCGGGTCCGAAGGCGCCCCGCTCGACCAGGTCGAACAGGCCGGCCAGCAGCTTGCCGGTGTAGACCGGGTCGAGGGCCACCCCGTGCCGCGCCCGGAAGTCGGCGACGAAGGCGTCGAGTCCGGGGGTGCGCTTGGCGTACCCGCCGAAGTGGTGGTCCAGGTCGACACGCCAGTTGTCGGTCGGTGCGCCGAGCGCCTGTCGTTGCAGCTCGCGGACCTCGTCGGCGAGGAACCCCGCGCCCTTGAGCACGGCGAAGCCGAGCGCGGTCTGCCCTGGGGCGAGCCCGGCGGCCAGGCCCGCGAGCGTGCCGCCGGTGCCGACGGGGCAGCAGATCACGTCGAAGGCGGCGTCGATCTCACCGGGCAGCTCGGCGCAGCCCCGCACCGCGAGCGCGTTGCTGCCGCCCTCGGGGATGACGTAGCACCCGCCCCACTCGCGTTCCAGCCGCGCCGACACCTCTGGCGTGTGCTTGGCGCGGTAGGTCGTCCGGTCCAGATAGGTCAGGCGCATGCCCTGCGCGGCGGCGTACGCCAGGGACGGGTTGAGCGGCAGGTGCTCCTCGCCGCGCACCACCCCGACGGTCGCGAACCCGTGCCGCCGCCCGGCCGCCGCGACGGCCCGCAGATGGTTCGAGTACGCCCCGCCGAACGTCAGCAGCGTGCCGAACCCCTGCTCCCGCGCCGCCACCAGGTTGTACTTCAGCTTCCGCCACTTGTTGCCGGGCAGCTCCGGGTCGACGAGGTCGTCGCGCACCAGCAGCACCGACACCCCGGCCCGCGCGATCCGCTCGTCCCGAAGCGCCTGCACCGCCACCCGGCGCCGCTCGTACACGTCCGCCCCCTTCCCGACCACGTTCCGTCCCGCCCGCGCCCCTTGATGATCGTCCGACTTGCCCGGCAAGTGGGCGAATCATGGACGGGCATACGCCCATGTGCCTGGCAGGTCGGACGATCTTGGGGTCAGAGCAGGGTGAGGAAGTGGCGGACGGTGTCGGACATCGAGTGTCGCGCCGGGTTGAGGTACTTGCGGGGGTCGACGAGCTTCGGGTCGGCGGTGAGGGTCTCGCGGACGGCGCCGGTGAAGGCGATGTTCAGCGCGGTGCCGATGTTGATTTTGACGAGGCCGCCGGTGACGGCGCGGCGCAGCTCGGCGTCGCCGACGCCGGAGGAGCCGTGCAGGACCAGGGGGACGCCGACGGCCGCCTTGAGCGCGGCGATCAGGTCGTGGTCGAGGGCGGCGTCGCGGGTGGTCATCGCGTGCGACGAGCCGACCGCCACGGCGAGCGCGTCCACGCCGGTCTCCGCCACGTAGGCGGCGGCCTCGGCCGGGTCGGTGCGGGCGCCCTTGGCATGCGCGCCCAGCGGCGGGGCGCCGTCCTTGCCGCCGACCGTGCCCAGCTCGCTCTCCAGCCACAGGCCGTGCTCGTGGCAGAAGTCCGCCGCGGCCTTCGTCGCGGCGACGTTGTCGGCGTACGGCAGGGTCGAGGCGTCGAACATGACCGACGAGAAGCCGTGCTCGGGCGCCTGATGCAGCAGCGCGACCGACTCGACGTGGTCCAGGTGCAGCGCGACGTCGACCGCGGCCAGCTCGGCCACCGCGCGGGCGGCGGCGGCCAGCGGGCCGACCCGCCCGCCGTGGAACTTCACCGCGTTCTCGCTGATCTGCAGGATCACCGGGCGGCCCGCGGCGGCGGCCCCGGCGGTGATCGCCTCGGCGTGCTCCAGGGTGATGACGTTGAACGCGGCGACGCCGACGCCCGCCGCGGCCGCCTCGGCGACCAGCTTCCCGGTGGGGACCAGGGCCATCAGATCCACTCTCCCGACTCGACGACCCCGGCGACCAGCTTGCGGGTGCGGACCGGGGTCATCGGATCCACTCTCCCGACTTCATGACGCGGACGACCCGCAGCTCGCCGTCCAGCTCCACCAGGTCGGCGCGCAGGCCGGGGCGCAGCGCGCCCAGCTCGGCGTCCAGGCCGACCGCGCGGGCGGGGGTGGTGGCGGCCATGGTGGCGACGTCCGTGATGGACAGCCCCGCGCCGAGCGCCTGGCGCACCGCGGCGTCCATGGTCAGCGTGCTGCCCGCGATGCTGCCGTCGCGGGCCAGCCGGGCCACCCGGTCTGCCACGACGACGGCCTGGCCGCCCAGGTCGTACTCGCCGTCGGCCATGCCCGCCGCGGCCATCGCGTCGGTGATCAGCGCGGCCCGCGCGGCGCCCGCGGTGTGCGCGGCGAACAGCAGCGTGCCGTCGTGCAGGTGTACGCCGTCGGCGACCAGCTCGCACACCACGGCCGGGGAGTCCAGCAGCGCGACGATCGGGCCCGGCTCGCGGTGGTGCACCGGGCGCATGCCGTTGAACAGGTGCGTGGCGACCGTCGCACCGGCCTCGATCCCGGCCCTGACCTCGGCGTACGACCCGTCGGTGTGCCCGATCGCGGCGACCACGCCGTGCTCGGCCAGCAGCCGGATCGCGTCCAGCGCGCCCGCCCGCTCCGGCGCGATGGTGACCATGCGCAGCACCCCGCCGTCGGCGACGGAGCCGCCGGCCAGCTTGATCAGCTCGGTGAGCTCGTCGAGCGACGGGTCGCGCAGGAACTGCGGGTTCTGCGCGCCGCAGCGCGCGTGCGACAGGTACGGCCCCTCGAAGTGCACGCCCGCCAGCACGCCCTCGGCGACCAGCGGCGCGTACGCGAGCACCGCGTCGCGCATCAGCTCGAACGGCGAGGACACCAGGCTGGCCAGCAGCGTCGTGGTGCCGTGGCGCAGGTGGAACGCGGCCCCCTCGCGGGCCGCGGCCGCGTCGCCGGTGGTGAAGGTGTGCCCGCCGCCGCCGTGGGTGTGGATGTCCACGAACCCGGGCAGGATCCACCGGTCCGCGGCCGACGCGTCCGGCTCGACGGCGCCGATCCGGTCGCCGTCGAGGCGCAGCACGCCCTCGACCACGCCGTCGGGGGTGACGATCCGTCCGCTGACGGTCATGCCTGGTCCTCATTTCGCTCGGCGGTGATCCGCGCTGCCCGGTGCCGTCCGGTCCGGCCCGCCGCCACCGTGCCCGGCGACGCGCAGGCAGGGGCGGCCGACCGCGAACGCTGCGCGGTCATGCCCCGGCTCCGACCAGGTCCAGGGCGATCAGGGCCGCGCCGAGGCTGCCCGACTCGTCGCCCAGCTCGGCGCGCACGATCTCCGGTACGCGGTGGAAGGTGACCTTCTTGCCGAGGGCGTCGCGCAGCGGGGCCAGCAGCGTCTCGCCGGACTCGGCCAGGCCGCCCCCGATGACGACCAGCTCGGGGTCGTACAGCGCCTGCCCGGTGAGCAGGCCGTCGGCGAGCGCGTCGACGGTCTCGGCCCAGACCTGGTCGGCGTGCCTGTCGCCGCCCAGCCGCCCGGCGACCTGCGCCGCGGTGGCGGGGCTGCCCGCGAGCTCGGCGTAGCGGCGCTCGACCGCGCTGGCCGAGGCGACCGCCTCCAGGCAGCCGCGCAGGCCGCAGCCGCAGAGCGGGCCGTCGGGGCGTACCACGATGTGGCCTATCTCCCCGGCCGCGCCGTGCGCGCCCGCCATGACGGCGCCGTTGACCACGTGCGCGGCGGCGATGCCGGTGCCGATCGGCACGACCAGCACGTGCCCGCGTCCCCGGCCCGCGCCGAGGCGCGCCTCGGCCAGGCCGCTGGCGCGCACGTCGTGGCCGACCGCGACGGGCACGCCGAGCCGCGCGTTCACCTCGCGGCGCAGCGGCACGTCCCGGAAGCCGATGTTGGACGAGTACGTGGCGATGCCCTCGGCCTCGTTCACGATGCCGGGCACCACCACGCCCGCGCCGACGGTGCGCCAGCCGCGCTCGGCGGCGGTGGCGGCCAGTCCCGCGGCGACGTCGAGGATGGTGCCGAGCACCGCCTGCGGCCCGCGCTCGCGGCCGGTGGCGTGGCGCTCGGTGTGGCGTACCCGGTGGGCGACGTCGACCAGGGCGCACTTCATGCCGGTGCCGCCGACGTCGATGGAGACCACGACGTCATCGGGCTGGTGAATGGTCATGCCTGCTCCTGCCTGCGCTCGTCGGCGGCACGGCCGGACCCGGCAGCTGGCGCGCCGTGCGCGCGGCCCGCGGTCCGGGCCGCGCCGGATGCCAGGATGCGCGTGGTCATGACAGGACGACCGAGCGGGTCAGGTGGCGCGGGGTGTCGGGGTTCAGGCCCTTCTGCTCGGCGAGCGCGACCGCGAAGCGCTGGGCCACGACCAGGTGCGCCACCGGGTCGAGGTCGGCGTCGTGCACGAAGGTGGCGCCGGTCGCCGCGACGTCCTCGGGCAGGCCCGCCGGGACCTCGCCGAACGCCCACACGGCGCGGCCGGGCGCGCTGATCGAGATCGGGCCGTGCCGGAAGTCCATCGCCGGGTAGGCCTCGGTCCAGAAGGTGGCCGCCTCGCGGCACTTCAGCGCCGCCTCCTGGGCCAGGCCGTTGGTCCAGCCCCGGCCCACGAAGGTGACCTGCTCGATCGTCGCCGGGTCGAGCGGCAGCGGCAGGTCGAGCGCGCGCCGCGCGTCGGCGGCAGCCTTGGCCAGGTCCTCGCCGAGGGACGCGCGCAGCAGGGTGAGCGCGCTGGTCGCGAAGCGGGTCTGCACCACCGAGCGCTCGTCGGCCCAGGGCAGCGCGATCACGTCGCGGGCCAGCGTGACGGCGGGCGTGTCCACGTCGCCGACCAGGACGGTGCTGCGGTCGCCGGCCTTGCGCAGGATGTCGAGCACCTCGGTGGTGGTGCCGGACCGCGTGATCGCGATGATCCGGTCGTAGGGCCGGTCGATGGGGAACTCGGAGCCCGCGAAGGCGTCGGTCTCACCCTGACCGGCGGCCTCGCGCAGGCCGGCGTACGCCATCGCCATGAACCAGGAGGTGCCGCAGCCCACCACGGCGACGCGCTCGCCCGGCCGGGGCAGGGCGCCGGCGTTCGCGGCGGCCTCTGCCGCAGCGCGTCGCCAGAGCTCAGGCTGGCTGTTGATCTCTTCGGCGACGTACGTCATGGCGGCTACCCCTCCAGCAGGCGTGCGCGTAACAGCTCGAAAGTACGGCTTTTCGCGCGCTATTCTGCGTGACGCCTACCGCGATGGCAACTCCAGAGTCACATACGCGCAGCACATCGCGTTGCATGGGCCGGTTTCGCGCACTAGTGTGCACGCATCCGCTCAGAAATCGCGCAAACGGAGGATCGGTGGACCGGTACGCCCGCTGGAACGCGCTGCTGGAACTGCTCACCGATTCCGGGCGGGTGAGCGTCGAGGAGGCCGCGGAGCGGCTCGACGTCTCCCAGGCCACCATCCGCCGCGACTTCGACCAGCTCGCCCAGCAGCAGATGATCACGCGTACCCGGGGCGGGGCGGTCGCCAGCGGCGTCTCGTACGACCTGCCGCTGCGCTACAAGACGGCCAAGCACTCCGCGGAGAAGCAGCGCATCGGCACCGCCGCGGCCGCGCTGGTGCAGCCCGGCATGGTGGTCGGCCTCAACGGCGGCACCACCACCACCGAGGTGGCGCGGGCGCTCGCGGTGCGCCCCGAGCTGAACTCGACCTCGGAGGGCGCGCAGCTCACCGTCGTCACCAACGCCCTCAACATCGCCAACGAGCTGCTGGTCCGCTCCCGGATGAAGATCGTGGTCACCGGTGGCGTGGTGCGCCCGCAGTCGTTCGAGCTGGTCGGCCCGCTCGGCGGCGGCATCCTGCGCGAGGTGACCCTCGACCTGGTGCTGCTCGGCGTGGACGCGATCGACGTGGTGCTCGGCGCGGCCGCCCACCACGAGGGCGAGGCGGCGATGAACTCGCTGATGGTGGCGCGGGCCAAGCGGGTGGCGATCATCGCGGACTCGTCGAAGCTGGGCAGCCACGCGTTCGCCCGCATCTGCGCCGTCGAGCGCATCGAGACCCTGATCACGGACTCCAATGCCGACCCCGTCGCCGTCGCCGCCTTCCGCGACGCCGGCCTCAACGTCGTCGTAGCCTGACCCGGCCCGGCCCGGCCCGTTGATCGTCCGACTTGCCTGGCAGATGGGCGAATCATGGGCGCGCATACCCCCATGTGCCTGGCAAATCGGATGACCTTGCTCGCGGGGGCGGGGGAGGGCGATCACGCCTGGTGACGGGGGTGGTGGGTTGTGAAGAATCGGGGGAGATCAGGGCTGCGTCGGGGGTGCATACGCCGTAGGGTGCGTGGGTCATCGTTAGCTAGGAGGTCCCTGTGACCGCTGTCTTGGAGATCCAAGGCCTGACAAAGACGTACCGCGCCCGGGGCGGACCCCGCCGTGCGCTGGACGGCTTCGAGATGTACGTGGAAGCCGGCCAGGTGCACGGCTTCCTCGGGCCGAACGGCTCCGGCAAGACCACCACCCTGCGTACGCTGCTCGGCCTGATCAAGCCGGACAGCGGGGACATGCGGATCATGGGCCGGCCGGTGCCGGAGGACCTGCCGCAGGTCATCGCGAACGTCGGGGCGATCGTGGAGAGCCCGCAGTTCTTCCCCCACTTCTCCGCCAAGGACACCCTGTCGCTGCTGGCCGACGCGGGCAACGTGGCGCAGTCGCGCGTCGACTGGGCGCTGGAGCTGGTGGGTCTGCGCGACCGCGCGAAAGAGCGCGTGAAGACGTACTCCCTCGGTATGAAGCAGCGGCTGGCGGTCGCGTCGGCGCTGCTCAAGCAGCCGAAGCTGCTGATCCTGGACGAGCCCGCCAACGGCCTGGACCCGGGCGGCATCCGCGAGATGCGCGACATGATGGCGACGCTGTCCGCGGGCGGCATGACCGTGATGCTGTCCAGCCACATCCTCGGCGAGGTGCAGCTGATCTGCGACAGCGTCACCATCATCTCGCTGGGCCGGCGGGTCGCCGCGGGTCCGGTCGCCGAGGTGCTGCAGGCGCACTCGTCGGGTGCGGTCCGGGTGGCTTTGGAGACCCCGGCGGACCTGAGCGCCGCGGCGCAGGTGCTGGTCGCGGCCGGCATCCAGCTGCAGGCGCACGCCGACCACCTGATGCTGAGCGGGGTGGACAAGCCTGCGCTGATCGCCCGGCTGCTGGCCGAGCGCCAGCTCTACGTCTCCGAGCTGGCCCCGGTGCACGCCGACCTCGAAAGCGTGTTCCTGGAGCTGACCGGCACCGCCCCGGTGCCCGGCCAGAACCGCCAGGTGGACCAGAGCGCGAAGCCGGGTGCGGCGGACGGAGTGGTGACGGCATGAGCGAGCGGAGCGAGCGATTCATGAGGCTCAGGCTTGTGGAGGCTCAGGCCGCCGGCGAGCGTAGCGAGGTGGCGGCATGAGTCTCGTCAGGGCGGAGCGGCGCAGGTTCTTCAAGCGCCGGCTCATCAAGTGGCTGACCGTGGTCGGCGTGGTGGTCCTCGGCGTGATCGCGACCGCGGTGTTCTTCGACAACCAGAAGGTGTCGCCGGAGACGGTCGCCTCGGCGCAGGCGCAGGCGCAGGCGGAGTTCCGGTCCGCCGTGCAGATGCACGAGCAGCAGCTGAAGACCTGCCAGGACACGCCCGCCGGCAGCACGAAGCCGGAGTTCTGCCAGTACGTCGAGAACGACCCGGGGCCGCAGCAGGAGTGGTTCCGGGCCGAGTACTACATGCCCTCGACATTCGTGTTCAAGGGCGCGTTCGAAGAGATGATCATGGTCTGGGCCGCGATCATGGCGGTGATCGCGTTCGTCATCGGCGCGTCGTTCGTGGGCGCGGAGTGGAGCACCGGCTCCATGTCCAGCCTGCTCACCTGGCGGCCGAAGCGGATGTCCGTGCTGGGCACCAAGCTCAGCGTGCTGGTCGGCTGGCTGACCACGATCGGCGTGGTCACGGCGGGCCTGTGGACCGCGGCGATGTGGGCGATCGCGGTGTACCGCGGCAGCACCGCGGGCATGACCCAGGGCACCTGGCAGTCGCTGGGCCTGACCGGGCTGCGCGGCCTCGGCCTGATCGTCGCGGTCGGCGTGCTCGGCTTCGCGCTGGCCTCGCTGGGCCGGCACACCGGCGTGGCGCTCGGCGTCGCGCTGGCCGTGGTGGTCGTGGGCCAGATCGGCCTGACCATCGTGCTGCTGATGCTGCAGGTGCCGTACCCGGAGATGTATCTCATCCCGACCCACCTGCAGGCGTGGATGGGCAAGCTGGTCGAGGTCAGCAACCCGTTCGCGAACCCGGCCGACTGCATGCCCGGCCAGTGTGTCGAGCAGCTGAAGACCATCACCTGGCAGGACACCGGCTCGATCACGCTCGGCGTGGTCGTCGTGCTGCTGGTGCTCGCCTTCTGGCAGATGCGGCGGCGCGACGTGAGCTGAGCGTCACGTTCGAAGGGCGGCGGCCGGGGTATGTCAACCCCTGGCCGCCTTCCTTTTTGTGGCACAGCAACCCGGTTCGGCGGCCTTTCGTTGATCTCGACAGGGCACCTAGACTCGGTGAACGTGGTTCGCGGGGAGGGGACAAAATGGAGCAGATCAGGCAGCGTACGCGTGCCGACGAAGCCGACCCGGCCGAGCTGCCCCTGATCCCCGCACCAAGGCGGGAGCCGACCCCGCTGGACCCGGCGCACGCTCCCGTCGAGCACCTGGCCCCCGCCGAGCGCGATGACGAGGTCGACTCCGACCTGCCCGCGCCGGTCGCCGTCGTCGACGGCGGGCTCGACGAGCGCGAGCTGCACATCCTCGCCTTCGAGAAGCAGTGGTGGCGCCACGCGGGCGCCAAGGAGCAGGCGATCCGCGACAGCTTCGGAGTCTCCGCGACGCGCTACTACCAGCTGCTGAACGCGCTGCTCGACAATCCGGCCGCGCTGGAGCGGGAGCCGGTGCTGGTGGCCCGGCTGCGCCGGCTGCGCGGCAGCCGGGCGCGCACCCGCAGCACCCGCTGAAGTCTGAAAGCAACCCGCACGCCCGCTGAAAGAACTCTCAGCTCGGGTGGGGGTTCTCCCCGATGGGTGCGGGGGTGCCGGGCCGTACTGTGGCGGGATGCGCGCGTTCGGGTCCCGGTTGCGGGCGAAGCTGAACAGACGGTGGCTCGGTGGCGGTCTCGCCGTCGCGGTGCTGGCCGGTGTCGTGGCCTGGGTGCTGTCACCCACCGACCCCGGCTACCGCACCATCGACGAGAGGGTGACCGTCCGCAGCGGCCCCCTCGGCGACCAGGACATCTCCCTCGACACCCGCCTCTACCTGCCCGAGACCGCGTCGGCGGAGCACAAGGTGCCCGCGCTGCTGCTCGGGCACGGATTCGGCGGCACCAAGGAGAGCGTCACCGACGATGCCAGGGACCTGGCCGGGCTCGGCTACGCGGTGCTCACCTGGACCGCGCAGGGCCTCGGCGCGAGCACCGGGCAGATCCACCTGAACTCGCCCGAGTGGGAGGTCAAGGACGCCCAGCGGCTGCTCGACCACCTCGCCGCACGCCCGGAGATCCTGCTCGACGGCCCCGGCGACCCGCGGGCGGGCGCGATGGGCGGCTCGTACGGCGGCAACCTGGCGCTGATGCTGGCCGCGCAGGACCCGCGCCTGGACGCGATCGTCCCGCTGATCACCTGGCACGACCTGAACCAGGCCCTGTTCCAGCAGTCGCTGACCGACAAGCCCGGTGACGGCGTGCTGAAGCAGGCCTGGGCCGGCATCTTCTTCGGCTCCGGCATGGGCGGCGGCCGCGGCGGCGGGCTGAACCTGGACGCCCTCGGCGTCGGCGGCGAGGGCTCCGGCGACGGGCTGGAGGGTGACGGCGCCGGTGGCAGCGGCTCCGGCGGGGCGCCGGGCGGCGGGTCCGGCACGGCCGCCGACCCGCAGTGCGGGCGCTGGGCAGAGGACGTCTGCGCGGCGTACCTGCGCGTGGCGGCCACCGGCCGCCTCGACGACCAGGCGCGCGAGCTGCTGTCGCAGCGCAGCCCGGCCACGGTGCTCAACAAGATCAAGGCGCCCACGCTGCTGATCCAGGGCGAGTCCGACTCGCTGTTCCCGCTGACCGAGGCCGACGCCAACGCGCGCGGCATCGCCGCGAACGGCACCCCGGTGCGGGTGGCCTGGTTCACCGGCGGCCACGATGGCGGCGACGGCCCGCAGTCCGACCAGGACCGGCTGAAGTACCTCATCGCGCAGTGGTTCGACCACTACCTCAAGGGCAACGGCGAGGCGCCCGCGACCACCTTCACGTACTCCCGGATCACCGGCCTGGACGCGGTGGACCGCGGCCAGATGGCGACCGGCTACCAGGTCACCGACTACCCCGGGGTGGGCGGCGCGCAGACCGTGCAGGTGCCGGTGACCGGCCGCCCGCGCAACATCGCCAACCCGCCGAACGGCACCCCGGCCGCCCTGTCCTCGCTGCCCGGCGCGGGTTCGCTGGCCAGCCTGGTGAGCGGGGTCGGCTCCACCGACCTGCCCGGCCAGCACGCGCGCTTCGACTCCGCGCCGCTGGAGCAGACCGTGTCCGTGGTCGGCGCGCCCCAGGTCACCATCAAGGCGGCGTCCCCGAACGGCGAGGCGGTGCTGTTCGTCAAGCTGTACGACGTCGACCCCGACGGCCGCGGCACGCTCAGCAACGGCCTGGTCGCCCCGGTCCGGCTGACCGGCCTGCCCGCCGACATCGCCCAGGCGCAGCCGGTGCGGGTGACCCTGCCCGGCATCGTGCGGGAGATCGAGGCGGGGCACCGGCTGCGGGTCGTCATCGCCACCGCGGACCAGTCCTACCTCGGCCCGGCGGCGCCGGTCGAGTACACCGTGGCGGTCGGCGACGGCGCGAGCGGCGCGGTCACCCTGCCCACCGTCACCGCGACCCCGATCGCGACCGCCGACACGCTCTGGCTCTACGTGCTGCTCGGCCTGCTCGCGCTGATCGCGCTGGGGCTGGCCGTGGTCATCGTGGTCGCCCGGCGGCGGCACCGGCGGGTGGACCACTCGGTCTCCGCCGCGCACGCCGACACCCCGCTGTGGGTGCGCGGCCTGCGCAAGACGTACGGCGACTTCGTCGCGGTGGACGAGATCAGCTTCACGGTGGAGCGCGGTCAGGTGGTCGGCCTGCTCGGCCCGAACGGCGCCGGCAAGACCACCAGCCTGCGCGTGCTCATGGGCCTCACCCAGGCCACGGCGGGCGAGGTGCTCATCTTCGGCCACCGGCTCGCGCCGGGCGCCCCGGTGCTGTCGCGCATCGGCGCGCTGGTCGAGGGTCCGGGCTTCCTGCCGCACCTGACCGGCGAGCAGAACCTCACCGCGTACTGGCGCGCCACCGGCCGCCCGTGGGAGGAGGCCCGGTTCACCGAGGCGCTGGCCATCGCGGGCCTCGGCGACGCGGTCAAGCGCAAGGTCAAGAACTACAGCCACGGCATGAAGCAGCGCCTGGCCGTGGCCCAGGCCATGCTCGGCCTGCCCGAGCTGCTGGTGCTCGACGAGCCGACCGACGGGCTCGACCCGCCGCAGATCGCCGAGATGCGCCGGGTGCTGCAGCGCTACGCCTCCGACGGGCGCGCGGTGCTGGTGTCGAGCCACCTGCTGGCCGAGGTCGAGCAGACGTGTACGCACGCGGTCGTGGTGCACAAGGGGCGCGTGGTGGCGTCCGGCCGGGTCGACGAGATCGTCGGGGACAGCCCGACCACCCTGCTCGACGTGACCGACATCGACCTGGCCAGCAAGACCCTGGACCGGATGGACGGCGTCACCGGGTACGCGGTCGACGGCGAGCGCACGCTCGTGGTCGACCTCGGCGGGGTCAGCCGGACCGAGGCGGTGTCCGCGCTGGTGCGGGCCGGGGTCGGCATCGACCGGGTGACGCCGCGGCGGCGCCTGGAGGACGCGTTCCTGGCCCTGGTGGGCGACTCGACCGCGGGCAGTGGTGACCGATGAGCGGGAACGTGCGCCGGGCGGCCGACGAGTGCAGCGAGGAGAGGGCATGAGCGAGCGCAGCGAGCGAATCATGTCGTCCGGTTGTCGTGCCGCCGACGAGCGAAGCGAGGAGAAGGCATGAGCACGCAGACCGAGGACGTCGCGGTCCGGGCGGACGGCGCGCCGGCGGGCTACCGCGCCGGCCGGACGCTGACCTACGCCACGGAGTTCGTGCGGCAGTGGCGGCGCAAGCGGACCCAGCTCGCGCTGGGCTTCATGGTGGTGCTGCCGATCATCCTGCTGGTCGCGTTCGAGCTGGGCGGCGAGGACGACGACGGCCGCTCCGGCCGGGGCCAGTTCTCCCAGCTGTCCGACGCGGCGATCTCCGGCGGCCTGAACTTCGCCATGTTCGCGCTGTTCGTCTCCGCGAGCTTCCTGCTGGTCGTGGTGGTGGCGCTGTTCCACGGCGACACCGTCGCCTCGGAGGCGAGCTGGGGCAGCCTGCGCTACCTGCTCGCGGTGCCGGTGCCCCGGGCGCGGCTGCTGGGCGTCAAGCTGGCGGTGGCGCTGAGCTACTCGGCGCTGGCCATGCTCACCCTGCTGAGCACCGCGCTGCTGCTGGGCAGCCTGCGCTACGGCTGGCACCCGCTGCAGTCCGGCCTGGCCGCCGAGATCCCGCCGGGCGAGGGCGTCGCGCGCCTGCTCGCCACCGCCGGCTTCCTCGGCGTCAACATGCTGGTCGTGGCGGGCCTGGCCTTCCTGCTCTCGGTCCTCACCGACGCCCCCCTGGGCGCGGTCGGCGGCGCGGTCCTGCTCTACATCGTGTCGTCCATACTGGACCAGATCACCGCCCTCGGCGAGCTGCGCAACCTGCTGCCCACCCACTACGCCCAGGCCTATCTCGGCCTGCTCACCACCCCGATGCAGTTCGACGACATCATCAAGGGCACCATCGCCGCCATCTCCTACTTCACCGTCTTCGTCGCCCTGGCCTTCGCCCGCTTCACCCGCAAGGACGTCGTCTCCTGACGGACCGCCCATGATCGCGACGATCTTGCGCGAACTGTGGCCGATGTGCCCGATCGGTGCGTGTCGTACCCGCAGTTCCCGCAAGATCGGCGTGGTGGGGTGAGGTGTGCGTCTCATCGCGTGAGAAGCCTGGTCCGGCGGGTCGGGGTTCTGATTAACTGCAAAGCACAACTGAATACCTCATCCAGAGGAGCTGAGGGACACGGCCCGACGACGCTCCGGCAACCACCATCGAAGGCAGGTGCCAACTCCGTCCGGCGGGCCAGATCGGTGACGCCGGGAAGATGAGAGGAAACATCTCATGACGTCTGCCGTCATCTCTCCGCTCGGTGTCGACTCGCCCGCTCGTGGGCTCGAATGTCGCGGCTGCGGCGCCCGCTTCCCCCTCGTCGCGCAGCACGCGTGTTACGAGTGTTTCGGCCCGCTCGAGGTCTGGTACGACGCGGACGCGCTGGCGACGGTGACCCGCGCGCAGATCGAGGCGGGGCCCAAGAACATCTGGCGGTACGCGGGCCTGCTGCCCGCGGGCCAGCGGGCCGCCGACCGGGTGACCCTCGACCCCGGCCTGACGCCGCTGGTGCGCGCCGACGCGCTCGCCGCCGAGATCGGCCTGCGCGCCCCGCTGTGGGTGAAGGACGACTCGGCCAACCCGACGCACTCGTTCAAGGACCGCGTGGTGTCGGTGGCGCTGACCGCCGCGAAGGCGCTCGGGTTCACCCGCTACGCCTGCGCCTCGACCGGCAACCTGGCCAACTCGGTGGCCGCGCACGCCGCCCGCGCCGGGGTGCCGTCGATCGTCTTCATCCCGTGGGACCTGGAGCAGGGCAAGGTCATCACCACCGCGGTGTACGGCGGGGACCTGGTCGCCATCGAGGGCTCCTATGACGACGTGAACCGCCTCTGCTCGGAGCTGGTCGAGACCGACGAGTTCGAGGACACCGCGTTCGTGAACGTGAACGTGCGCCCGTTCTACGCCGAGGGCTCCAAGACGCTCGGCTACGAGGTCGCCGAGCAGCTCGGCTGGCGCATCCCGGCCCAGGTCGTCATCCCGATGGCCTCCGGCGAGCTGCTCACCAAGGTCGACAAGGCGTTCGAAGAGCTGGTCTCCTCCGGTCTGGCGGTCGCGCCCGAGGGCGGCTGGAAGGTGTTCGGCGCGCAGTCGCTGGGCTGCAACCCGATCGCCACCGCGCTGCACGCCGGCACCGACGTGATCACCCCGGTGAAGCCGACCGGCATCGCGAAGTCGCTGAACATCGGCGACCCGGCCGCGGGCCTGTACGCGCTGGAGGCGGTGCGGCGCACCGGCGGCTGGATGGACTACGCGTCCGACGACGAGATCCGCGACGCGATCCGGCTGCTGGCGCGCACCACCGGCGTCTTCGCCGAGACGGCGGGCGGCGTGACCACGGCCGTGACCGCGAAGCTGGTCGCCTCGGGCAAGCTCGACCCGACCCTGGAGACCGTCGTCTACAACACCGGCGAGGGCCTGAAGACCCTGGACGCGGTCGCCGAGCTGGTCGGCCCGACCTACCGCGTCAAGCCGTCCCTCAAGGCCGCCCGCGAGGCCGGCCTGCTCGGCTGAGGCAGCGGAAGGGCACTTCTGCGTGGTGGAAGGCGCCTGTCCTCACCTTCGCCCAGCGAAAACCGGGTGCGCCGGCGGGGCGGGGCGGGGACCCTGGCCTGCATGAGCCTTCACATCGCGCCCGTCACCGCCGACGACGCCGCCTCGGTCACCGCCTGGGTCCGGGTCATGAACCAGGTGAACGACCACGAGACGCCGCACTTCCCACGGAGGACCGAGCGGGCCGGGCAGCTGATGCAGAGGCATCGGCTCCCGGCCCGCATCGTGCGGGACCACCTCGCCTGGCTGGACGGCGAGCCGGTGGCGCGGCTGGAGACGTCCGCGATGACCGAGCAGAACCAGCGCAGCCTCGCCTTCACGATCGAGGTCGTGCCTGCCTTCCGCCGGCGGGGCATCGGGCGCGCGCTGTTCGAGCGCATGCTGGAGTATGCCCGCGAGCACGGGCACACGAAGCTGATCACCGGCACCAGCCTGTCCCTGCCGGACCTGCCCGCGCCCGACGAGGCCGGCCCGGCGTTCGCGACCGCACTCGGTTTCAGCAACACGCTGCCCGAGGTGCAGCGCCGGCTGGACGTCGCCGGGGTGGACGAGAACGTGCTGGCCGGGATGCTGTCGGCGGCGCGCGCCAAGGCGGCCGGCTATCGGGTGGTGCGGTGGCGGGACGCGGCCCCGGCCGAGCACGTCGAGCGGGTGGCCTACCTCGACTCGCGGCTGATGGCCGACGCGCCGATGGGTGACCTGTCCCTGGAGCCGGAGAAGCCGGACGTGGCCCGCCACCGCCGGATCGAGCAGGTGCTGGCGGCCCGCGAGCGGCGGACCTTCCACACCGGGGCGGTGCACGAGGATTCGGGCGAGCTGGTGGCCTGGACCTTCATCTCGGCCGGCGACGAGGCGCCCTGGCACGCCTTCCAGCAGATCACCATCGTGGACCCGAAGCATCGCGGCCACCGCCTGGGCGCCCTGGTCAAGGTCGAGAACCTGCGCTTCTTCTGCGAGGCCGAGCCGCAGGTCGCGCACATCGACACGTTCAACGCGGCGGAGAACAGCTACATGATCTCCATCAACGAGCAGATGGGCTTCCGGCCCGTGGCCGCGTTCCAGAACTGGCAGCGCGACCTGGAGCCCTCGGCCGAACCGGCAGCCTAAAAGGGTCTATTAGCCTAAAACGGACTGGTCGTTCGCCCGGCACCCGGCCGGGTACATGATCGTTGATCAGGGACATGAGGCCTCGTTTGCTCGTGTCCCTGATCGCAGCCCTCAGCATGGTCCCGGTGGCGCTCTTCGTGACCACTCCCTCCGACGCGGCCCCGCCCGCAGGCGGCACCCTCGTCTCGAAGGTCTTCGCCACCCGCGAGGGGCTGGTCGGCTGGAAGACCGCGAACGGCCACACCGTCGCCAAGCGGGACTGGTTCGCGGCGCTGCCGTCGTGGCGCGGGCTGTCCGAGCGCGGCGAGGGCGACAAGAGCGTCCGGGTCTGCCACGAGGGCAACGACCGCTGCGTGTTCCTGCCGGTGTGGGACGTCGGCCCGTGGAACACCAAGGACGACTACTGGGCCGACGACCGGCACATGTGGGAGGAGCTGCCCCGCGGCAAGCCCCAGGCGCAGGCGGCGTACCAGGACGACCACAACGACGGCGAGGACGAGTTCGGCCGCCAGGTGCGCAACCCGGCCGGCATCGACATCGCCGACGGCGCCTTCTGGGACGGGCTCGACCTCGACGACAACGACTGGGTCGAGGTCACCTACCTGTGGACCGGCAAGGGCGACCGCGGGGTCGTCGACACCGACGGCGAGTGGCTGCGGGTGCGCTCCGCGCCCCGGGTCAAGTCCTCGCTGCGCGGCGGCGCGGGCGAGCACGCCCAGCTGCCGATCCGGTGCCAGGTCAAGGGCGACAAGGTCAAGGGGACGGTACGCACGACCGACCTGTGGAACCGGGTCGGCGATGGCATCTACGTGTCCCACGCGTACGTCCGCCTGATCGACGGCGCCAAGCCCCGCAAGTGCTGATCAGCCGGCCGGCCAGAGCGTGTCGAGCAGGGTCAGGCCGCGGGTCGTCAGGGGTTTGAAGATCTTCAGGCGGGACGCGCCGACCAGGTACTCCAGGTACGGCACGGCCAGCTCGACCACCTTGCGGGTGCGGCGCTGGCCCGGCGTGCCGTCGTGCACCCAGTACACGACCAGCCCGAGCTGGGCCAGCCAGAGCAGCTGCGGCAGCCGGGCGCGCAGCTGCGGATCCATCTTCACCTCGGTGGTGTCGACCAGGCGCTGGAAGATGCTGGTCGCCAGCGCGCGGGCCTCGGCCGACTCGTCGCTGAACGGGCTCACCGGCGAGCCGGGCACCGCCGCGATGCCGATGAACCTCCCGGCGAAGGCGTGGTGCGGCGACCACACCGCGATGCCCTCGCGCAGGATCGCGGCCAGCCGGTCGCCGAACGACGCCCCGGAGGCCAGCACCGGCTCGACCCGCGCCAGGTGCTCGCGCTGCAGGTCCAGGTAGAACTCGGAGACCAGCGCCTCCTTGGCGGGGAAGTAGTAGTAGGCGTTGCCCACGGAGACCCCGGCGTCGGCGGCGATGGCGCGCATCGTGGTCTTCTCGTACCCGACCTCGCCGAACAGGCGGACGGCGCTGGCCACGATGGCCTGGCGGGTCTGCTCGCCCCGGGACGTGTCCGCGGCCCGTCCCCGGGCCGTCGTGGTGACGGCGGGGGGCGGGCCGTTGTCGGTGTGACTCACGCTGCCCACGCTAGCGGCGGCTCACGCGGCGGGCGTCAGGCGGCGCGGGGTCGCCTCGGCCTGCTGGGTGACGGGCTGCTGGGGCAGGGCGGCGACCGGGTACGCCCGCGCCGGGCCGGTGGCGGCGCCCTGCATCTGCCGGCGCAGCCGGCCGAGCAGCAGCACCGTGCACAGATGCACGACGACCAGGGCCAGCATGATGATGCCGATCTTGGTGGCGAGCGTCTCGACCGCGTCGACGGGGCCGGTCACCTCGCCGTAGGTCTTCATGGCGATCGCCATGTAGCCGAGGTTGAGCAGGTAGAAGCCGACCACGAGGAACCTCGTGACGGCGGCGGCGAGCTCCCCGGTGGGCAGCACGTCGCGCAGGAACGCCTGCCCGTGGCGGTGCAGGGTGTGGCCGACCCACAGGGTCAGCCCGAGGGTGACGGCCGCGTAGGCCAGGTACACGGCCAGCTTCGGGTCCATGTCCACTCCACTTGAACGTGTTCAACTTGCTGTCGTCTCATGCTGACACAAGACTTGAACACGTTCAACTGTGGCTCCGCTCACCCCGTCGGGCATGATGAGAGGCATGACTGCTACCGCCACGGACCTCTTCACCACCCATGAGGAGCTGCTGAACAGCGCGCTGCGGGCGATCACCGAGCGCGGCTACTGGTCGGCGTACCCGGAGTCGCCCAGCCCGAAGGTGTACGGCGAGACCGCCGCCGCCGACGGCAAGGCCGCCTTCACCGCCCTGCTCGGCAGGGACTTCCCGCTCGACCAGCCCGCCGACGAGTGGGTCGCCCCGGAGCGCTCGCCGTTCGGCACGCCGCTCGACGTGCGATACCCCCGCACCGGCCCGGACGCCCTGATCGCCGCGGCGAAGGCCGCGCTGCCCTCGTGGCGCGACGCCGGGCCGCGGGTGCGCGCCGGGGTGTGCCTGGAGATCCTCGCCCGGCTGCACAAGCGGGTGTTCGAGCTGGCCAACGCGGTGCACGCGACCACCGGCCAGGCGTTCGTGATGGCCTTCCAGGCCGGCGGCCCGCACGCGCTCGACCGCGCGCTGGAGGCGGTGGCGTACGGCTACGCCGAGCAGACCCGGCAGGTCGGCTCCGTGGTGTGGACCAAGAAGGCGGACACGCTGGCCAAGACGTACCACGTCGTGCCGCGCGGCATCGGCCTGGTCATCGGCTGCAACACCTTCCCGACCTGGAACTCGTGGCCGGGCCTGTTCGCCTCGCTGATCACCGGCAACCCGGTGCTGGTCAAGCCGCACCCGCGCGCGGTGCTGCCGCTCGCCATCACCGTGCAGGTCGCCCGCGAGGTGCTCGCCGAGGCCGGGCTCGACCCGAACACGGTGCAGCTCGCCGTCGACACCCGCGAGGCGCCGGTCGCCGCCGACCTGGCGCTGCGGCCCGAGATCCGCATCATCGACTTCACCGGCTCCACCGGCTTCGGCGACTGGCTGGAGGCCAACGCCCGGCAGGCGCAGGTCTACACCGAGAAGGCCGGGGTGAACACGGTCGTCGTCGACTCGACCGACGACTTCGCCGGCATGTGCCGCAACCTGGGCTTCTCGCTCACCCTCTACAGCGGCCAGATGTGCACCACCCCGCAGAACCTGCTCATCCCCGCCGGCGGCATCGAGACCGAGGCCGGGCACAAGAGCTTCGACGAGGTCGTGGCCGGGGTCGCCGACGCGGTCCGGGCGATCACCGCCGACCCGGCCAAGGCGGTCGAGTTCACCGGCGCGATCGTCAACGACGACGTGCTCGACCGGATCGACGCCGCCCGCAAGCTGGGCGACGTGGTGCTCGACTCGACCGAGCTGGCCCACCCGGCGTACGCCGACGCGGTGGTGCGTACCCCGATGATCGTCAAGGTGACCGACGGCTACGGCAGCGAGTGCTTCGGCCCGGTGACCTTCGCCGTCCCCACCGACTCGACCGCGCGCAGCATCGAGATCTTCCGGGAGACGGTGGGCGCTAAGGGCGCCATCACCGCCGCGGTCTACAGCACCGACGAGGCCGTGCTCGACGCGGTGGAGCAGGCGGCGATGGAGGTGGGCGTGCACCTGTCGGCCAACCTCACCGGCGGCATCTTCGTCAACCAGTCGGCGGCCTTCTCCGACTTCCACGCCTCCGGCGCCAACCCGGCGGCCAACGCGGCCCTGACCGACGGCGCGTTCGTGGCGAACCGCTTCCGCATCGTCCAGTCCCGCCGCCCCGCCTGACCCGAAAGGAAGGGCACCTTCTTAACGCTGTGCGTATAGGAAGGTGCCCTTCTCAACGCCTGGGCTCAGCTCTCAACGCCTGGGTCTCAGCCAAGGCGGGATCGCTGCCGCGACGGTCATGCCGGGCGGCCGGCGTCGTCCCGAGGCGGGCCGGCTCAGGGCAGGGCCGACTTGAGCTGCTCGGCGACCGCCGCGCACTGCTCGCGGCCGTGGTCGAAGCCGTAGCGCGCCGGGTAGCGCAGCAGCACGCTCATCGACCACCGGTCGCTCACCGCCAGGCACGCCAGGTGCCAGAGCTTGTCCTCGCTGCGCAGCAGCCACCCGTTCTTGATGGCGATCGTCGCCTTCACCTCGGACGGGAACACGGCCCGCGGCCCGAAGTCACCCACCCCGCGCACCAGGCGCATCTGCTCCAGCAGCCAGTCGGTCCAGTGCGGTCCGGCCGCCCGGCCGTCGGCCAGGCAGGCGCCCAGGCGCGCCACGTCCCGGGCGGAGACCACGGTGTTCGACCAGTAACCGTCGATCTTGTACGGCGCGGACTCGGTGAGCCCGCAGATGTCCACCATGCGCTCGATGCCCGCGCGGCCGCCGTTGCGCTCGTAGAACTCGTACGCCGCCTTGTTGTCCGAGTCGCGGATCATGATGATCAGCCGGTTCAGGCTGCGCTGGTCCGGGTAGTCGGTGCGGCGCAGGAAGTCCGCGGCCAGCCATACCTTGATCAGTGACATGGTGTCGCTCGGGGCGTCCAGGTTGGCCGAGCCGGCGATCTCCCCGGTGCGCCGGTCCAGCAGCGCCCAGCTGGCGAAGCCGTCGACGTCCAGCGTCACCGGCGGCAGCCGCAGCTGCACCGGGGTGGCCGACACCGCCGCGGCCGGATCCTCGCGGGTGCTCCGGCCGCCCGGCCCGGGTGCGGTGGCCGGCGCGGCACCGGTGCCCGAGTGCAGCACCCACTGCATCGCCGCTCCGGTGATCAGCAGGCAGACGGCGCACAGAGTGGTCGCCATCAGGGGGATGACGGTGCCCGGCAGACGGTGGGTGAGGGGGCGGCGGCGGTTGTCCACGTTTCACGTAACCCCGGTATGCCCCAACCGGTCACGCGCAAGAGGGTACGCATGGTCAGATTGCCGACTGTCGAACTGTAATGGAAGCGCTACAGGTCCGTTTTGGGGCTGTGCGAGGGCACCGGTGCTCGTGTAGCGTGCGAGGACGGCTGACAACACCAGCCGGGGGTGGGCCGGCAAGGCCACCCAGCTTTACAGAAGTGAGGAAGTGCACCGTGGCACAGGGCACCGTCAAGTGGTTCAACAGCGAGAAGGGCTACGGCTTCATCGCGGTCGACGGAGGGCAGGACGTGTTCGTCCACTTCTCCGCGATCGAGATGGACGGCTACAAGGCGCTCGACGACGGTCAGCGCGTTGAGTTCGAGATCGCCCAGGGCCAGAAGGGCCCCCAGGCTGAGAAGGTCCGGGTCATCGCCTGACCGCTTGGCCATCAAAGCTTGAGCAATGCGAAAAGGGCCCTGATCCCACCGGATCGGGGCCCTTCGAGCTGCCGGGCCCCGCGAGCTGCCGGGGCGGCGGCGGGACCCGGCGGCGTGCCAGACTGAGCGGCCCCTGATCCGCGTTGGAGCCTCGATGTCCGAACCCGCACCCGGCCCCGCCGACCCCACGCCCGATCCCTCGGGCACCGTCCGCCCGCCGGCTCCGGACCAGGGCTTCCTGCCGCCCGACGAGGCGTACCGGCAGGCCGCGCCGGCGTTCACCGCGGCGGACGACCCGCTGGTCAACCCCGCCGAGCAGCGGATCAGCGGCTGGGCGCACCGGATCGGCATGGTGCTGCGCCGCAGCTGGCGGCCACTCGCGACGATCTTCCTGCTCACCCACGCGCTGCCCGCGATCGCCTTCGGCGCGCTGACCCTGGGCGGCTCGATCGGCCTCGACGCGCTGGACCTGCGGCGGCTCGTCACCTACGGCGACCAGCGCCGGGTGATCGGGGTGCTGATCGCGACCGTGCTCGCCTACCTGGTGGTGGTGCTGCCGGCGCAGATGCTGGGGTACGCCGCCGCGACCCACCACGCGACCCGGCAGGCCGCGGGCCTGACCGTCTCCATCGGGCAGTCGCTGCGCTTCGGGCTGCGCCGCTTCCTCGGCCTCGCCGCCTACCAGGTGGTCGCCTACGTGCTCGTCGGCGTGGCGGTGCTGGCCGTGGCGATGTGCTGCGTCGGCGGCGCCGAGTACCTCGGGCTCGTGCCCACCGGCCTGGTCTACGCGTACCTGGCGATGGCGACGGCGCTGGTCGGCCCGGCGTATCTGTTCGGTCGCGGCAACCCGGTCGGGTCGTCGTTCCGGCTGTTGCACGCCGCGTTCTGGCCGACCGCCGCGCGGCTGTTCCTGCTCGGGCTGGCCATCCTCGCCTCGGCGTTCGTCGAAACCATGATCTCCGGGATCGGCGAGTGGCTGTCGGGCTCCCTGGGCGTGGTGCCCGCCGCGCCGCTGGCCTTCACCGCGGCCGCCCTCGCCGCGCTGGTCGAGGTGCCGCTCACCATGCTGCTGTTCAGCGGCATCCTCATCACGTACGCCGAGCGCCTCGCCGCCGAACGCGGCGTGGACACGAACGACCTGGTCGCCTGGCTGTGCTGAGCCTCGGGGCCGCCTCGTGGGACGACGATGCGCTGTTGACCGTCCCGTCCCGCGCCGCGGGGTGCCCGCCGCCGCCCGGCCGCAGGGACCGCGGCGGATGCGATCACCTCTCGGTGAACGGGGTGCCGAAAGGTTGTGATCATCCCGTGTTCGCTTGCACTCGGGTGGCGAGAGTGCTAAACAGGTGATTGGCACTCTCCTCGCGTGAGTGCCAACACGAGACCAGAAGTCGGAGTGGCGGGGCTGCCGAATGGTGGCAGCCGGTCGTCGCGGGCCAGCCGTCCGACCTCGGAATTGTCCAGGAGGACAACGCCGTTATGGCCAAGATTATTGCGTTCGACGAGGAGGCGCGCCGCGGCCTCGAGCGGGGCATGAACGTCCTCGCTGACGCCGTAAAGGTGACGCTCGGCCCCAAGGGTCGCAACGTCGTGCTCGAGAAGAAGTGGGGCGCCCCCACCATCACCAACGATGGTGTGAGCATCGCCAAGGAGATCGAGCTCGAGGACCCGTACGAGAAGATCGGCGCTGAGCTGGTCAAGGAGGTCGCCAAGAAGACCGACGACGTCGCCGGTGACGGCACGACGACGGCGACCGTCCTGGCCCAGGCCCTGGTCCGTGAGGGCCTGCGCAACGTCGCGGCCGGTGCGAACCCGATGGCCCTGAAGCGCGGCATCGAGGCCGCCGTCGCGTCCGTGGCGGAGGAGCTGTCGAAGCTCGCCAAGGACGTCGAGACGAAGGAGCAGATCGCCTCCACCGCCTCGATCTCCGCGGCTGACCCGACCGTCGGCGAGATCATCGCCGAGGCGATGGACAAGGTCGGCAAGGAAGGCGTCATCACCGTCGAGGAGAGCAACACCTTCGGTCTGGAGCTCGAGCTCACCGAGGGTATGCGCTTCGACAAGGGCTTCAACTCGGCGTACTTCATCACCGACCCCGAGCGCATGGAGGCGGTCCTGGAGGACCCCTACCTGCTGATCGTGAACGGCAAGATCGCCAACGTCAAGGACATGCTGCCGATCCTCGAGAAGGTCATGCAGAGCGGCAAGCCGCTGCTGATCATCGCCGAGGACGTCGAGGGCGAGGCGCTGGCCACCCTGATCGTCAACAAGATCCGTGGCACCTTCAAGTCCGTCGCCGTCAAGGCGCCGGGCTTCGGCGACCGCCGCAAGGCCATGCTGCAGGACATCGCGATCCTGACCGGTGGCCAGGTCGTGTCCGAGGAGGTCGGCCTCAAGCTCGACAGCGTCGGCCTCGACATGCTGGGCCGCGCCCGCAAGGTCGTGGTGACCAAGGACGAGACCACGATCGTCGACGGCGCCGGTGACGCCGACCAGATCAACGGCCGGGTGAACCAGATCCGCGCCGAGATCGAGAAGTCGGACTCCGACTACGACCGCGAGAAGCTGCAGGAGCGCCTGGCCAAGCTGGCCGGCGGTGTCGCGGTGATCAAGGTCGGCGCGGCCACCGAGGTCGAGCTCAAGGAGCGCAAGCACCGCATCGAGGACGCCGTTCGCAACGCGAAGGCGGCCGTCGAGGAGGGCATCGTCGCCGGTGGTGGCGTGGCTCTGGTGCAGGCCGGCAAGACCGCGTTCGAGAAGCTGGACCTCTCGGGCGACGAGGCCACCGGTGCCAACATCGTGAAGGTCGCGCTCGACGCGCCGCTGCGGCAGATCGCCGTCAACGCGGGCCTCGAGGGTGGCGTCGTGGTGGAGAAGGTGCGCAACCTGGAGGCCGGCTGGGGCCTCAACGCCGCCACGGGCGAGTACGTCGACCTGCTCAAGGCCGGCATCCTCGACCCCGCCAAGGTGACCCGCTCGGCGCTGCAGAACGCGGCCTCGATCGCGGCCCTGTTCCTCACCACCGAGGCTGTGGTGGCGGACAAGCCGGAGAAGGCGGCCGCTGCGCCCGCCGGCCCCGGCGGCGGCGAGATGGACTTCTGATCCCCTCAGGATCGGAAGCCGTACCGCTGATGCACTCAGCGTGATCGACGGGAAAGGCCCCCGAGCTCCGCTCGGGGGCCTTTCCCGTCCCGCGCCCCGCCCCGCTCTCCTGCCGCAACTCTTAAAGACTCGCGGCCTTCGGGCCCCGTTTTGGCGCGAGTCTTTAGGAGTTGCGCCGTGGGTGGGGCGGGCGGGGCGGGGTCACATGGATTCGAGTTCGCGGCCCTTGGTTTCGCGGACCTCGCGCCAGACGAAGAAGAAGGCGAGCAGGGCGAACAGGGCGTAGAGGCCGTAGGCGAAGCTCAGGCCGATGTCGGACAGCGCCGGGAAGGTGGTGCTGATCAGCCAGTTCGCGATCCACTGCGCGGCGGCCGCGACGGCCAGCGCGGTGGCGCGGATCCGGTTGTTGAACATCTCGCCGAGCAGCACCCAGACCACCGGGCCCCAGCTCATGCCGAAGGCGACGACGTACAGGTTGGCGGCGACCAGGGCGACCTTGCCGACGTCGGGGCTGAGCGTGGTCAGCGTCTCGCCGGCCGCGTTGACGGTCGTCGCGGCGGTGGAGAAGCACCAGGCCATCGTGCCCAGCGTGAGCACCATGCCGGCGGCGCCGACGAGCAGCAGCGGCTTGCGGCCGACCTTGTCGACCAGCGCGATGGCGATGAGCGTGGTGACGATGTTGGTGATACTGGTGATGACCGTGATGAGCAGCGAGTCCGACTCGCTGAAGCCTACCGACGCCCACAGCGCGGACGAGTAGTAGAAGATCACGTTGATGCCGACGAACTGCTGGAACACCGAGAGCAGGATGCCCACCCAGACGATCGACTGGAGCCCGAACCGGGGCCCCTTGAGCACGTTCAGGTGGACCTTCTCGGTGGTGCCGGCCACGGTGCGCTTGATGTCGATGATGCGCTTCTCGACGTCGCCGCCGATGAGCCGCTTGATCACGTTGCGGGCCTCGGCGAGCCGGCCCCGGCGCACCAGGTAGCGCGGCGACTCGGGGATCTGCAGGGCCAGCACCGCGTAGATCACGGCGGGGATCGCGGCCGACGCGAACATCCAGCGCCAGGCCGCGCCGCCCCACGGCATCGGCTCCATCGCGCCGCCCGCCGCGTCGGCCAGCAGGTAGTCGACCAGCAGGGCGACGAAGATGCCGCTGACGATGGCGAGCTGCTGCAGCGAGCCGAGCCGCCCGCGGATGTGGGCGGGTGAGACCTCGGCGATGTACGCCGGCGCGATGACGCTCGCCGCGCCGACGCCGAAGCCGCCGATGACCCGCCAGAACGTCAGGTCTACCGCGCCGAACGCGAGACCGGACCCGATCGAGCTGACGAGGAAGAGGGCGGCCGCGATCAGCATGACCCGGACCCGGCCCAGCCGGTCGGCCAGCGGCCCGGCGAACCACGCGCCGACGGCGCAGCCCAGCAGGGCCGACGACACCACGAGGCCGAGGGCCACCGGGTTCAGGCCGAAGGTGTCGCGCAGGGCGTCCACGGTGCCGTTGATGACGGCGGTGTCGTACCCGAAGAGGAAGCCGCCCACCGCGGCCGCGGCGGCGACCAGGATCGCCGCGCCCTTGGTCTCGTGCGGTTCCGCGATGGGGCTCGCTGGGGTTGCCACACCCTCATCGTGCCCAGAAAATCCCGAACTTAGTCTTAAATGAGAAAAAAGCGCATCTTATAGTGCTTTGTGGAAGAGGAAGAAGACCCGCTCGACGATCGCCCCGGCGGCTCCGGAGTAGAACGGCACCGGGCCGACCCAGCCGATCTGGGCCCGGGTGATGCCCCGCTCGGCCTGGTCGCGCAGGCACCGTCGCAGCAGGATCCCGCCGATGCCCAGGCCCGCCGCGGCGGGCAGCGTGCCCATCGGCCCGAACCAGCTCGGCCGGCACCCGCCCCAGGCCGCGAACGCGACCGGCTGCCCCTCGCGCAGCGCCACGTGGCAGCCGCCCGCCCCGCCGACCGCCCGCTCCACCTCGGCGGCCCAGGCCGGACCCCACTCGGCGAGGATCATCGGGCGCAGCTCCGGCAGGTCGTCGGCGGTCGCCGCGCGCACCACCACGTGCGAGCGGGCCAGCCGCTCCTGCGCGGTACGCGTCTCGCGCAGCGCCGGGGACCCCTCGACCAGCTCCGCGGTCATGTTCCAGGCGGTCCGGTCGTGGGCGTACCCGAGCGCGCCCAGCGCGCACAGGGCCGGGGTGTAGCGGACGTCGACGCCGGGCCAGGCGTGCGTGGGCGGGTTGCCGGCGACCCGCACCGCGCTCAGCCCGCGCGAGCGCAGCAGGTCCTCCACGGCGCCGAGCAGCTGCCGGGCGATGCCCTGCCGCCGGAAGGCCGGGTCCACGGCGAGCAGGTCCAGGTGGCCCACCGCCGGGTCCTTGCGCCCGGTGCTGGCCAGCGCCACCCCGACCACCTCGGCGTCGGGGGCGTCGCCGTCGGTCGCGACGAAACCCGCCGAACCGCTCAGCAGGGCGACCAGCTCCGCCGACTCCACCGCGTCCTCCTCCAGCAGGGAGCGGGTGAGCAGGTCCGTCACGGCGGCGCGGTGGTGCGACTCGTACGGGGTGATCATGAGGGCCGAGCCTACCCGGCGGCGGCCACGACCGCCTCCGCCGCGTTGACGATGCCCGCCCCCGCCTGGGCCGCCTCGTCGTCGCAGGGCGCGGGGGCGTTCGCGATCAGCGCGGGCTGCGTCGACTCGCGCAGCAGCTGCTGGGTGCGGGCCAGGTCGCCGACCAGCTCCGGGTGCGCCGACCACAGCAGCGCGATCACGCCGCTGACGTGCGGAGTCGCCATCGACGTGCCGCTCAGGCGGGCGTACGTCCCGCCCGGCATCGCCGACAGCACCGCCGCGCCCGGAGCCGACAGGTCCGGTTTGCCGCCGGCCGGGCCGCGGCTGGAGAAGCCGGTGACGGTGCGGTTCTCGTCCACCGCCGCGATGGTGATCGAGGCCGGATCGGTGGCCGGTGGCGTGTCCAGCGAGCCGCAGGCCGGGCCGGTGTTGCCGGCCGCCGCGACGAACGCGATCCCGGCCGCGGCCAGCGCCGAGGTGGCGGGCCGCAGCACGGTGGAGTCGCAGCCCTCCAGCGGCGGGCAGCCCCACGAGTTGTTCAGCACGTGCGGCGCGCGGGCCGGGCGGCCGTCGGTGAACGGGTTCCCGCCGTGCGCGTACGGCGCCAGCATGAACTGCATGCAGTCCAGGTAGAGCGACGGGCTGCTCATGTTGCGTTCCAGGTTGACGCAGCCGATCCACTGCGCGTCCGGGGCGACGCCGACCCGCTCGCGGCCGACCGCGGTCGCGGTGGTGTGCGTGCCGTGTCCGTTGTGGTCGTTCGGCGTGCGGCTGTCCGACCAGGGGTCCAGCCACGAGTCGTCGCCGCCGCGGAAGTTCGCCGCCAGCGCCGGGTGCGTGCCGTCCACCCCCGAGTCCGACGAGCCGACCACGATGCCCTTGCCGGTGACGCCGCGCAGCCACAGGTCGGGTGCGCCGACCATGCGCAGGTTCCACTGCGGCACGGTGGGCGCCTGCTGCTCGTCGCCGTGCTCGACCGGCACCTCCGCGGGCAGCGGGCGCAGCCGCTGGTCGGTCAGCACCCGGTCGACGTCGGAGCGGGCCTCCAGCCATATCCGGGTCTCCGGGCCGCCGTTCACCAGGATCGCGTTGACCAGGTAGTACGGCTGGTAGTCCAGTCCCCAGCGGTCCAGCTCGGTGCGCAGCGGGGCCTGGGTGCGGTCGGCGTGCTCGACCAGCCGCCGGTAGACCGCGTTCACCCGCTCGTCGCGCCCCGGCCCGAGCCCGGTGGTGGTGGGCAGCCCGGTCAGCGGCGCCTGCTCCTTCAGCACCACGAACAGCTGGTCGCCGAAGAACCCGGGCTGCCCGGTGGACAGGTAGTAGGCACCCGCACCGAGTGCGACCGCGGTCGCCAGCCCGGCCGCGAGCGTCCGCCCGCCGGTACGCGGCACCACGTGCAGCGGCTGCTGCGGCTGCACCGGGACGCCGGGTCCGGTCCAGCCGACCGGGGCCCCGGCCCGGTGCGCCGCGGACGACGGGTGCTCGGTGCGCAGCAGGCCCACGCCGTACGCGGCGCCCACGACCAGCGCCACCAGCCAGGCGATCAGTGCCGCTAGCAGCGCGTAGAACGGCACGTCGCGGCCGATGAGGGCGAGGTTCATCTCGTCGGGGTCGACGAAGCCGACCGGCCCGAAGGCGGCCAGGGCCACCAGCGTCAGCGTGGTCCAGCCGCGCGGCGATGCCGGGGCCAGCGCGGCGACCGCGAAGCCCAGCGGCGGCAGCACCAGCAGCAGCAGGATCTGCACGCCGGACGCGCCGGTGCCGCCCGCGACCAGGGCCAGCGCCGCCCCGGCGACCAGGCCGCCCGCCAGCACCAGCGTCGGCCTGCCGCGTCCGGTGAAGTGACGCCACAGCGGGGCGAGGATCGTCATCGCGAGCGCACCCGCGGCCGCCGCGGCGAGCAGCGCCGCGAGCGACTCGGTCAGCCCGCCCAGCGCCCCCGACCACAGGAACGGCGCCAGCACCAGCACGCCCCCGAGCACCGCCCAGCCCAGCGCCCCGGGCACGGTCGGCCCGAAGGCCCCGGCGCCGTCCGTGCGCCGGTACAGCACGTACGCGGCGGCGCCCGCGAGCACGGCGTAGGCCAGCAGGTAGAGCTCGTTGGCCGAGGCCGGGATCAGGCGCAGCGCGCTGCCCGCGCCGAGCACGAGGGCGCCCAGGCCGAAGGCGGTGCCTACGGCGCGTACCCCCGGATGGCGCGGCATGCGGGCCAGCAGCCAGGCCGGGATGCCCACCAGCGCGAGGGCGAGCAGGCCGATCAGCGGCCAGACCAGGCCGGGCAGGTCGAGGCCGAGCTGCCCCAGCACCTGCCCGGTCAGCACCACGCCGAACTGGGAGACGACCGCGACGGCGACCGCCCAGACGCCGACGAGGACGGCGGCGACGATCAGCCCGGCCGATGCGCGCGGCGGCCCGGCATCGGCCGGCGTCGTCGCCGCACCGGAGGTTTCCAGGGGCGGAATATGGGACGGAACACCCTGCCGGTCAGCGTCTGGGAGCACAGCCGCACGGTACCTTGATGGGATGCGAGACCGCAGCGTGTCACGCTTCGCCGCGGGCGCTCTCTCTCCCGAGCGCCGCGCCGCCGACCTGCGCCGGCTCCGCGAAGAAGAGTTCGATGTGCTGGTCGTCGGGGGTGGAGTGACCGGCGCGGGAGCCGCGCTGGACGCCGCCTCCCGCGGCCTGCGCGTGGCGCTGATCGAGGCGAGCGACCTCGCCGCGGGCACGTCCTCGCGCTCCTCCAAGCTGATCCACGGCGGCCTGCGCTACCTGGAGCAGCTCGAGTTCCCGCTGGTGCACGAGGCGTTGCGGGAGCGCGGCCTGCTGGCCACCCGGCTCGCGCCGCACCTGGTGCGCCCGGTGCCGTTCCTGGTGCCGCTGCCCGCCGAGACGCCCGGCCTCGCCGGGGTCGCCAAGCGCGCCTGGCACCGCGTCTACTACGGCGCGGGCGTCGCCCTCTACGACGCGTTCGCGGGCCTGGTCGGCGGGGGGCGCGGCATGCCGCTGCACCGGCACCTCACCCAGCAGGGCGCCCGGCGGCTGTTCCCGTCGCTGCGCGAGGAGGGGCTGACCGGCGCGATCCGCTACTACGACGGGCAGGTCGACGACGCCCGGTTCGTGGTGACGGTGGCCCGCACCGCGGCCAGCCTCGGCGCGGCCGTGGTGACCGGGGTGAAGGCCGTCGGCCTGCTGCGGCAGGCGCGCCAGGTGACCGGGGTACGCGTCAGCGACGGCACCGACGAGTTCGACGTGCGCGCGAAGACCGTGATCGCGGCGACCGGCGTGTGGAGCGACGACGTGTCGTCGTGGCTGCCCGACGCGCGGGTCGGCTTCCGGGTGCGCGCCTCCAAGGGCGTGCACCTCGTGGTGCCGCGCTCGGCGATCACCGGCGAGGTCGGGCTGATCCTGCGGACCGCGTCCAGCGTCCTGTTCGTCATCCCGTGGGGCGGGCACTGGATCATCGGCACCACCGACACCGACTGGGAGCTGGACCGGGCCCACCCGGCCGCGTCCGCCAAGGACATCGACTACCTGCTGTCCCATGTGAACGAGGTGCTCGACCGGCCGCTGACCCGTGCGGACATCGAGGGTGTGTACGCCGGGCTGCGCCCGCTGCTGCGCGGCGAGTCCGACTCCACCTCGGCCCTGTCCCGCGAGCACGCCGTGGTCGAGCCGCTGCTCGGCCTGCTGCTGGTGGCCGGCGGCAAGTTCACCACGTACCGGGTGATGGCCCAGGACGTGGTGGACAAGGCCGTCCGGCGGCTCGGCGACGTGCGGCACAGCGGCACCGCCGAGCTGCCCCTGCTCGGCGCCGACGGGTTCGACGCGATGTGGCGCGACCGCGCCGACCTGGCCCGCCGGCACGAGCTGAGCGCCGGTGCGGTGGAGCACCTGCTGGAGCGCTACGGCACGCTGACCACCGAGCTGCTGGCGCTGATCGACGCCGACCGCACCCTGGCCGAGCCGCTGCCCGGCGCCCCCGAGCACCTGTCCGCCGAGGTGGTGTACGCGGCCCGCCACGAGGGCGCGCGGCACGTGGTGGATGTGCTGGCCCGGCGGACCCGGATCTCCATCGAGACCGTGCACCGCGGCGTGCAGACCGCCCGCCGCACCGCCGAGCTGATGGCCCCCGCCCTCGGCTGGGACGCCGCCACCGTCGACGCCGAGACTGCGGCGTACCTGGCCCGCGTCGACGCCGAGCGCGAGTCCCAGCGCATGCCCGACGACGCCGCCGCCGACGCCGCCCGCCTCACCGCCGTCTGACCCGCCCCGCGGCCCTGCGGGCCGCCCCGCCTCCTGCCGCAACTCTTGAAGAGTCGGGGCCACGGCACGATGCTGAGGCCGCGACTCTTTACGAGTTGCGACACGAGGGAGCGGGCGTGGGATGGGTCAGTGGAGGACCTTGCCGGGGTTCAGGAGGCCGGTGGGGTCGAGGGCGGACTTGATCGCGCGCTGGACGTCGACGCCTACCTCGCCGAGCTCGGTGGCGAGCCAGTCGCGCTTGAGCAGGCCGACGCCGTGCTCGCCGGTGCAGGTGCCGCCCAGGGCCAGGCCACGTTCCATGATCTCGTCGAAGACGCGCTGGCCCGCGGCGACGCTGGCCGGATCCGCCCGGTCCACCACGATGTTCGGGTGCAGGTTGCCGTCGCCAGCGTGGCCGACCACGCCGACCGGCACGTCGTGCTTGGCCGCGATCTCGACGATGTCGTCGAGCAGCTCCGCGAGCCGGGTGCGGGGCACCGCGATGTCGTCGATGATCAGGCCGCCGTGCTCGTACAGCGACAGGGCCAGGTGCTCCATCGCCGGGTGTGCCAGGCGGCGGGCCTGCAGCAGCTCGGCCGCCTCGGTCGCGTCGGTGGCCTGCCACACCTCGCCCGCGCCGGCCTGGCGCGCCAGCTCGGCGATCGCCTCCAGGTCGGCCGCGGCGCGGGTGCCGGTGTCGGCCGCGGCCAGCAGCAGCGCCGCCGCGCTGGTGTCCAGGCCCATCGGCCGGTACGCCTCCAGCGCCTCCAGGTGCACCCGGTCGAGCAGCTCCAGCAGGCTCGGCGCCAGCCCCGCCGCGAAGATCCGGTTCACCGCGTCGCCGGCCGCGGCCGTGGTCGGGAAGACCGCGACCATGGTCAGCGCCTCCTCGGCGGCCGGGCGCAGCGCCACGGTGATCTCGGTGATGATCCCGAGGGTGCCTTCCGAGCCGACGAACAGCCTGGTCAGGTCGTATCCGGCGACGCCCTTGGGGGTGCGGCGGCCGGTGCGCAGCACGCGCCCGTCGGCCAGCACGACCTCCAGGCCGAGCACGTACTCGGTGGTGACGCCGTACTTCACGCAGCACATGCCGCCCGCGTTGGTCGCCACGTTGCCGCCGATGGTGCTCGACTCCCACGAGCCCGGGTCCGGCGGGTAGCGCAGGCCCTCGGCCCGCGCCGCGCGGGCCAGCACCGCGTTGACCACGCCCGGCTGCACGGTCGCGATCCGGTTGGCGGGGTCGATGTCCACGATCCGGTTCATCGCCAGCATCGAGACCACCAGGCAGCCGTCGACCGCGTTGGCGCCGCCGGCCAGGCCGGTCCGCGCGCCCTGCGGCACGATCGGCACCCCGTGCCGGGCGGCGATGGTGACCGCGGCCACGACCTGCGCGGTCTCCTCGGGGCGTACGACGGCCAGTGGCATGCCGGAGGCGCACAGGTCGGCCTCGTCACGCCGGTAGGAGGTCAGCAGGTCGGGATCGGTGATCACCCGGTCCGGGCCGAGCGCGGCCGTCAGCTCGTCGAGGAAGGTCACCTCCGCACGCTAGCGTGGACACGTGATCTATGTCGACAGCCCGGTCTGGCCCGCGCACGGCCGGCTGTGGGCACACCTGGTCAGCGACGTGTCACTGGCGGAGCTGCACGTCTTCGCCGAGCTGCTCGGCGCCCCGCGCCGCGGCTTCGACCGCGACCACTTCGACATCCCCAGCGAGCGCGTACCCGTGGCGATCTGGCTCGGCGCCCAGCCCACCACCTCCCGCCACATAGCCCGCCTGCTCCGCGCCGCCGGCCTGCGCCGCCCCAAACACCTCACCGCTCCCCGCCCCGCCCTCCCCACCTTCCTCGGTTGATCATGATCAACCGGGTGGGGTGAGGGAGGAGAGTTCGCGGGTCAGGTTGGCGCGGGCGGGGGACTCCAGGTGGGGGGTGTGGTGGTAGAGGGTGGGCAGGTCGAGCAGGGAGCGCAGGACGGTGCTGCGGCCGATGCGCCACAGGTCGTCGGGGACGTGGGCGTACTCGGCGCGTACGGCGGCGACGTAGTGGACGTAGTCCGGCCAGGGGGCGGCGAGGATGGCCAGGTCGGCGTCGGCGAGCAGGGCACCGGCGCGGTCGCCCGCGGCCACCGCGTGCCCGGCGGTGAGGCGCACCAGGCGCTGGACCTCCGCGACGGTCGCGGCCGGGATCTCGCACTCGGCCAGCAGCTCGCCGATGAGCACGGCGCTGCGCTCCTCGTTGTCGGCGGCCGTCGGGTCGTAGACCGCGTCGTGGCCCCACGCGGCGAGCGCGACCACCGGCTCGGCCTCGACGCGGTCCAGGCAGAACGCCAGATGGTCGACGGTGTGGTAGTGGCGCTGCGGCTCGGACCAGCGGTGGAGCAGCTCCGTGCCGACGTCGGCCAGCACCCGGTCGGGCGCGGCCGCACCGGCGGCGCGGGCGGTGGTGACGAACCGGTCGGCGGTCAGCATCTTCAAATCTTGGCGCATCCGCCCGGCCGGGACCGTGCGGTACGCCACAGTGGGCTCTATGGACGCCGCCGAGCTGCGCCGACGTACCGGCGTGACGCTGCGCGACCGGGTGCGGCGGGTGCGCGCGAGCACGATCCTGGCCGTGCAGGCGGCGGTCGCGGCCGGGCTCGCCTGGTACGTGTCGCACGACGTGCTCGGCCACATCCAGCCGTTCTTCGCGCCGATCGCCGCGGTGGTGACGCTGGCGATCTCGGTCGGGCAGCGGATGCGCCGGGCGTTCGAGATCGTGGCCGGCAACGCGGTCGGCATCCTGCTCGGGGAGCTGCTGATCCTGGTCATCGGCCGGGGCGCGTGGCAGGTGTCGCTGGTGGTGCTGCTCGCGATCACGCTGGCGATCTTCATCGGCGGGTCGGCGTCGCTGGTGAGCCAGGCCGCCTCGTCGGGCATCCTGGTCGCCACGCTCCTGCCGCTGAGCGAGGACTACTACTTCAGCCGGTTCGTCGACGCGGTGGTCGGCGGCGGCATCGCGCTGGTGGTGATGGCCCTGCTGCTGCCGCTGAACCCGCTGACCGAGGTGCAGCGCGCGGTCCGGCCGCTGATGGACGCGCTCACCGACGGGCTGAACGACGCCGCCGACGCGCTGGCGCACGGCGACGCGACGGCGGCGCAGGACGCGCTGGACCGCATGCGCGAGGCCGAGTCGCACCTGCGGGCCTTCGGGGAGTCGCTGAAGGCGGGCAAGGAGCTGGCCACGGTCGCGCCGCTGCACTGGGGCAAGCACGGCCTGCTGGCCGCGTACATCGACGCGGCCGACCACCTGGCGCGGGCGCTGCGCAACAGCCGGGTGCTGGTCCGCCGCATCGTGTCGATGATCCGCGACGGCGAGCCGGTGCCCGCGTCGCTGGTCGACGCGGTGCACGCGCTGGCCGACGCGGTGTCGTCGCTGGACCGCGAGCTGGCCGAGGCGGCCGATCCGGCACGCAGCCGCGACGCCTCCGTGCGGGCGCTGCGCAGCGCCCGCGACGCCCACGAGTCGGGTCTCGGCTTCTCGGGCGAGGTGGTCTTCGCTCAGGTCAGGTCCACTGCCACTGATCTGTTCCGAGCGGCCGGGCTGTCCCGGGAGGACGCCGAGCGGCAGGTGAGACGGTCCGTCGGCAGGACCGACCGACCCGGCATGGGCCGATCGGCCGGTTGAGCGGTGATCGGCGCGGTGCGTATCGTGCGCTGCTGATCCACTTCTCACCACCACCCTCGGGGGAACAATGAAGCTGCGCACCGCCCTTGCGGCGGGTGCCTCGGTGCTGCTCGGCGGCGGGTTCTCGGCCGTGCTGGCCGGCCCGGCCCAGGCGGCCGACGGGCCCGACCTCGCGCTGAAGATCGCATCGAGCAAGATCGCCGTCGACGCGCCGATGAAGGCGTTCCGCCTCGACGCCGCGAACGTCGGCACCGCGGACGCCGCGAACGTCGCCCTGAAGCTCGACTTCAGCGGCCTCGACACCACCCGCGTCGACTTCGTGCCGGAGCTGTTCATCGGCTGCGAGGTCTCGGGCAAGGTCGTGACCTGCGTCGACGGCCCCGTGTTCGTGGCCGGCGAGTCGCTGTCGCTGCCCGTCCTGCTGGAGAACACCGGTGGCAAGGTCGGCGCGGCCGGCTCGTTCACCGCGACGTTCAGCACCAGCAGCGGCGACGTCAACCCGGCGAACAACACCGCGACCGTGGCCGTCGAGGTCGTGGACAGCGGCGCCGACCTGCAGTCGTTCGCGTTCGACCTGAGCGCCGGCTACGACGACGACAACCGCCTCGTCCCGCTGAGCCCCGGCGACTCCACCGAGCTCATGTGGTGGGTCACCAACGAGGGCGGCCGCTTCGTCAAGGGCGTCGACTTCACCATCACGCTGCCGCCGTACGTGAGCTTCGACGACCCGTACGGCATCTGCGAGGTGGAGGAGCAGGCGACCGAGGTCCTCACCTGCTCCGACCCGGACGCGATCATCCCGCCCGGCGGCATGTACTTCCCGGAGCTGCCGCAGACGGTCACCGTCAACCAGTTCTACTTCGACGGCCCGGCGGCGCTGCCCGGCGGCCTGGTCAGCGCCAAGGCCCGCACCCTGGTGGAGGACGTGCCGGACTGGGCGCAGGCGCGGCCCGCGACCGGGTTCGACGTCGTCGGCAAGGTCACCGACCAGGAGCGCGAGCTGCTGCTGGAGAAGGTCCTCAAGAAGTCCATGGCGGACGCGGAAGAGGCCGTCGAGATCGACGAGGGCGACAACGACGCGGCCTTCGCGGCGCACATCGGCGCCCCGGTCTCGGTCGACCAGGCCATCACCGTGACCCCGGCGACCGGCCCGGTGGGCAGCGTCGTGCAGATCACGGTCAAGGTCTCCAACATCGGCGAGGCGAGCACCGGCCCGATGTTCTACATCAAGGCGCCGTCCGGCACCTCGTTCGTCGCGCCCGAGCAGGCGCCCGAGGTCGGCAGCTGCATCGACCGCTCCGGTGAGGGCCCGCCGTGGACCTACACCGGCGAGACCGAGCTGGCCTGCGGCTGGGAGTCGGAGCTGCAGCCCGGCCGGACGCTCAAGCGGGACCTGCTGGTGCGCATCGACGACGCCGCCGTCGGCAACGACGGCCTGGCCGAGGTGATCACCTCGGTCGGCAAGGACCGCAACCCGGAGAACGACACGGCCAAGGTCGTCATCAAGGTCGGCACCGCCGCGCCCAGCCCGAGCACCAGCCCCAGCCCCAGCACGGACCCCGGTGCGGGCCTGCCGGTGACGGGCGCCAACGTCGGCCTGGTGGCCGGCGTCGGCGGCGCGGTCGTGCTCGCCGGTGCGGTGCTGCTGCTCCTGGCGCGCCGTCGCCGCGTGACGATCACGGACGACACCGCGCACTGACCCCGCACCTGAAGCCGTTTCGGCCGGTGACCCGTTGACGGGTCACCGGCCGAACCGTTTCCTCAGACGATCGTGCGCAGCGCGGTGAGGAAGGCGGTGATGTCGGCGTCGGTGGTGCCGAGGCCGATGCTCGCGCGCAGGGCGGTGGCCGGGGCGCCGTCCCAGCCGGCCCGCACCGAGGCCTCGCTGAGCAGGCGGCGGGCCAGCGGGTGGGCACAGAACAGGCCGTCGCGCAGGCCGATGTTGTGCTCGCGGCCCAGGCGCTGGGCGAGCTCGGCCGAGTCGCGGCCGCGCACGGCGAACGACACCACGCCGATCCGGGCCGCGTCGGGACCGAAGGTGCGCAGCTCGGCGACGTCGGGCAGCTCGGCCAGGCCGGTGCGCAGCTTCGCCAGCAGCCGCTGCTCCTCCTCGTGCAGCGCGTAGCGGTCGGCGGCCTCCAGCGTCGCGCACACCGCCGCCAGCGCCACCGCGCCGAGCAGGTTGGGCGTGCCGGCCTCGTGCCGGGCCGGACCGGTGGTCCACCGCACGTCGTGGGTCGCGTCGCCGACGCCGCTGGTGGCGCCGCCGCCGGCCAGGTACGGCTGGGCCGCGTCGAGCCAGTCGCCCCGGCCCACCAGCACGCCCGCGCCGAACGGGGCGTAGAGCTTGTGCCCGGACAGCGCCACGTAGTCGACGTCCAGCGCGGACAGGTCGACCGGCACGTGCGGGGCGAGCTGCGCGGCGTCCAGCGCGATCCGGGCCCGGAAACGGTGCGCGATCAGCGCCAGCTGCGCGATCGGCCACAGCTCGCCGGTGACGTTGGAGGCGCCGGTGACCGCGACCAGGATCTCCCGCTCGGTGTCGTCGCGGCGCAGCTCGGTCAGCGCGGCGGCCAGGTAGCGCACGGCGGCGTCGGGGGAGTCGGGCACCGGCAGGCGGACCGCGTTCGCCCAGGGCAGCAGGTTGGCGTGGTGCTCGCCGGCGAAGGTGAGCACGGTGGTGCCCGCGGGCAGCGCGTGCGCCAGCAGGTTGAGCGCGTCGGTGGTGTTCCGGGTGAAGATCACGTGGTCGGCCGGGCGGGCGCCGACGAAGTCGCCGACGGTCTGCCGGGCGCGCTCGTACTCCAGCGTGCAGCGCTGCGACAGCGCGCCCGCGCCCCGGTGCACCGAGCCGTACCAGGGCAGCAGCTCGGTGACGGCGTCGGCGGCGGCCTTGAGGCAGGGCGCGGTCGCGGCGTAGTCGAGGTTGACGTGGCCGGGCACGCCGAGGACGGTCAGATCCGCGCCGGCGACGTGCACCGGGGTGACGGGGGCCGCCTCGACGGCGCTGCAGGGACGCTGGGCTACTGCGGTCATGGGAGCACACCTCCGGGGTCAGGGGACCCCTGGGCGTCGCTCACGGGTCCGCGCTTGCCCAGCACGACAACGGGCTGGGCCCGGTCATCACCCGGGGCACCCCACCGCGAACTACGAGGGTTGCCGGTCAGCAAGCCGGGGCTTTGCTCTCCATGAGACGACATGTCTCCCTGCTGACGCAGGCGAATGTGAGAGCGGCTGACACTCGTGACCTTCCGCCGAGCATAGCGGAGGTAGGCTGCGGCCATGTCCGACCTCCCGACTCCTGGGACCCCGCAGCCGGCGTACCAGCAGCATCCCTACCTGGCACCGCCGCCGGCGCTGGAGCCGGTGCTGCGGCCGCGCGGCGTCCGGCGCTGGCTGCCGCTGGCCGTGGCGATCCTCGTGGTCGGCGGCTCGGCCCTGGGCATGCTCGGCTATCTGGGGTGGAACCTCGGGCCGCAGGCGTTCGCGATCGGCCTGGTCGCCGCGATCCTGCCGGTGCCGGTGCTGATCGCGGTCTTCCTCTGGCTCGACCGGTACGAGCCGGAGCCGCCGAAGCTGCTGGTGGGCTGCTTCCTGTGGGGCGCCTTCCCGGCCACCGGCCTGGCGCTGCTGGTGAACTCGTTCGCCTCGGGCCGGTTCGGGCTGGTCGAGCTGCCCGACGCGGTCGTCGCGACGGTGGTCGCGCCGTTCATCGAGGAGATCGGCAAGGCGCTCGGGCCGCTGCTCATCCTGTGGTTCCGCCGCCGGGAGATCTCCGGCATCACCGACGGCATCGTCTACTGCGGCCTGTCCGGCGTCGGCTTCGCGATGGTGGAGAACATCCTCTACCTGGGCGGGCACGGCTACTACGCGGGCAACGAGCAGTGGGGCCCGTACTCGGGCGCGCAGCTGGTCTTCGGCATGTTCCTGGGCCGGATCCTGATCTCGGGCTTCGCCCACCCGCTGTTCACCTCGATGACCGGCGTCGGCATCGGCATCGCCGCCCGCTCGGCCAACGGGTGGGTGCGCTGGTGCGCGCCGCTGGGCGGGCTGTTCCTGGCGATGATCCTGCACGGGTCGTGGAACCTGATGGCCACCCTCTCCGCGGAGATCAGCCCCTTCTTCTTCCTGTACGGCTACATCGCGGTCATGGTGCCGGTGTTCCTGGCGACCATCGGCATCGCGCTGTGGGTGCGCGCCCGCGAGGGCCGGCTGTCGCTGAAGGTGCTCCCGGCGTACGCCGCCGCCGGCTGGCTCACCCCGCCCGAGGTGGCCGCGCTGGGCACGCTGTCACGGCGGCACGCGGCCCGGGTCTGGGCCAAGCGGGTCGCGGGCGACGCCGGGAGCAAGGCCATGCGCGACTTCCAGTACGCCGCGACCCGGCTGGCCCTGGTGCGCGACGGCATGAACCGCGGCCTCGACGAGCTCCCCGACCAGCAGGCGCGCAGCGCCCGGGAGGAGCGGGGCCTGCTGGACGCGATCACCGCCGCGCGGGCGGTGTTCACCGGCCGGGACCCGCAGACGCCGCGGGCGTTCTTCGACGGCGCGACGTACCGGATGGCGTTCCCGGACGGGGTGACCCGGGTGGTGCCGGCGCCCGCCGAGCCGGTGGTGCCGGTCCCGATCGTGCTGCCGCCGCCCGTGGCGCCCGCGTACCCGGCCTACCCCGGCTACCCGGCCGCCCAGCCGTACCCGTACCCCCCGCAGCACTGATGAGCGAAGCTCCGGGCCCGCTGTCGCGACAGCGGGCCCGGAGCTTCGTCGTCGGGATCAGGAGGCGGGGACCGGCGGGGCCTTCACGATCACGGAGTCGGGCTCGGGTTGCGGGCGGCCGGCCAGCGTGCGGATCGCGGTGTTGAACACCGCGATCAGCGGCACGGCGATCAGCGCGCCGACGATGCCCGCGAGCACCACGCCCGCCGCGATGCCGACGATCACGGCCAGCGGGTGGATCGCCACCGCCCGGCCCATGATCAGCGGCTGGAGCAGGTGACCCTCGATCTGCTGCACGGCGATGACCGCGGCCAGTACGCCCAGCGCGGTGAGCGGGCCGTTGGTGACCAGCGCGACCAGCACCGCGACCGCGCCGGACAGGGTGGCACCGACGATCGGGATGAACGCGCCGAGGAACACCAGCGCGGCCAGCGGCAGCGCGAACGGCACCTTCAACGCCACCAGCGCGATGCCGATGCCGACCGCGTCGATGAACGCGACCAGCACGGTGGCCCGCACGTACGCGCCCAGCGAGCCCCACGCCGCGACGCCCGCCCGGTCCAGCGGCTCGCGTGCCTGACCCGGCACCAGGCGCAGCAGGAAGCGCCAGATGACGCGGCCGTCCCGCAGGAAGAAGAACAGCGCGAAGATCACCAGGAACAGCCCGCTGAGCACCTCGAACACCGTCGTGGCGGTGGTGATCGCGCCGGTCGTCAGGGTGTCCTTGTTCGTGGTGATGGTCTGGGTGACCGAGTTGAGCGCGCTGTCCATCTGGCGGTCGGTCAGGTGCAGCGGGCCGTTCTTGAGCCAGGTCTGGATCTGCTGGATGCCCTCGGCGGCGTTCTTGGTCAGGTCGGGCAGGCCGTTCACGAACTGGTTGATCACCATCGTGAGCGTGCCCGCGACCGCGCCCAGACCCGTCACCACCACGATCGCGGTGGCCAGCGAGCGGTGCACGTGGATGTGGGCCAGCCAGCGCACCGCCGGCGCCAGCAGTGCGGTCAGCAGCATCGCGATCAGCAGCGGCACGATGACGATGCTGATCTTGCCAAGGAACTGCAGCAGGTAGATGAGGGCGAAGCCCAGCACGATGATGC
>NZ_JBFAOU010000054.1:0-45873 GCF_040675365.1 Catellatospora sp. NPDC049609
GCGGGTCCACCCGGACCCGCCGCACCGGCCTCAGCAGGCCACCCCTCGGAGTAGAGATGACTGTGGTTGACAAATCCGCTCAGCTGACCCAGAAGGACCGCGGCCGCCACGCCGACCGGGTCTTCTGGGCCGTGTGCGTTCTCGCGGGCCTCGCGGTGCTGATCATTCTGGCGCTGATCCTGGTCACGATGGTGAACGAGGCGTTCCCCGCGCTCTCCGCGGACTTCTTCACCAGCACGGACTGGATCCCGAACGACCCGGACGGCGACGGCCCGCGCGGCCCTGTCTACGGCACGCTCGCCTTCCTCTTCGGCACGCTCGTGGTGTCCGCGATCGCCGTGGTGGTGGCCGTGCCGGTGTCGATCGGCATCGCACTGTTCCTGACCGAGCTCGCCCCGCCGAAGGTGCGCGCCGCGATCGTGACGCTGATCGACATGCTGGCCGCGGTGCCGTCGGTGGTCTTCGGCCTGTGGGGCATCCTGGTCATGGCGCCCGCCATCGTGCCGGTGTACCAGGGGATCCACGATCTCTTGGGCGGCGTGCCGGTGCTGGGCGCGCTGTTCGGCGAGCCGCGCAGCAGCGGCCGGACCTTCATGACCGCGGGCCTGATCCTCGCCGTCATGATCATCCCGATCATCACCTCCATCTCGCGCGAGGTCTTCGCGACCGTCCCCGACGCCGACAAGCAGGCGGCCTGGGCGCTCGGCGCCACTCGCTGGGAGATGATCAAGGGAGCGGTGCTCCCGCACAGCTTCGGCGGCGTGGTCGGCGCGGTCATCCTCGGCCTCGGCCGGGCGATGGGCGAGACCATCGCGGTCGCCCTGGTCATCGGCAGCTCCGTGCAGATCACCGCGAACCTGTTCGACAGCGGGTACGCGCTGCCGGCCATCATCGTCGACCAGTGGGGCGAGTCCACCGGCGACTTCCGGGCGGCCCTGATCGGCATGGGCGTGGTCCTGTTCGTGATCACCGTTCTCATCAACCTCCTGGCCCGGTTCGTCGTGCGCCGCGCGGAGATCCGCATGAAGGGAGCCCCGGCATGACCACCACCACCACCGCCGCCCGCGTCGCGGGGGCCGCCCCGGTCCCGGCGGACCTGCGCCGCTCCGCGCTGCCGCTGCGCCGCCGGTTCACCGACGGCTTCGCCAAGGGGCTCATGGGGCTCGCGCTGCTGGTGGCGCTGGTGCCGCTGGGCCTGGTCATCTACAAGGTGCTGCAGGCCGGTGCGGGCGTCATGAGCTGGGAGTTCCTCGTCGAGGACATCCCCAACTCGGCCCGCCGGGCCGGTGGCGGCATGGGCCCCGCGGTGGCCGGCACCCTGGTCATCACCGGCGCCGCCGCCGCCATGTCCATCCCGCTCGGCGTGCTCGGCGCGATCTACCTCAACGAGTACGGCAAGCAGAACGCGCTGGCCCGGCTCATCCGGACCATGTCGGACGTGATGACCGGCGTGCCCTCGGTGGTCATGGGCCTGTTCGTGTACGTGGCGTGGGTGCTGATCGTCAAGGAGCAGTCCGGCTTCGCGGCGGCGCTCGCCCTGGGCTGCCTCATGCTGCCGATCATCATCCGCAGCACGGAGGAGATGCTCCGGCTCGTCCCGGACGAGCTGCGCCAGGCCAGCGCGGCGCTGGGCGCCCGGCGCTGGAAGACCACGGTCTCCGTGGTGCTGCCCGCCGCCATCTCCGGCATCGTCAGCGGCGTCATGCTGGCGATCGCGCGCGCCGCGGGCGAGACCGCGCCCGTCGTGCTGGTCGCGGGCACCACGTTCGCCACGAACTGGAGCCTGTCCGGGGACAACACGACGCTGGCGGCGCAGATCTTCAAGAACGCCGGCGAACCCTTCCTGCCCGCGCAGGACCGGGCCTGGGGCGCGGCGCTCACCCTGATGGTGATCGTGCTGCTGTTCACCGTCGCCGCCCGGATGATCTCCAGCCGCTTCGCCATCAAGGAACGTTGAGGATGACCATGAGCACCGACTTCACCCTGTCCACCCTTCTTCCGGGAGCCGTGCCCGCCATGCCTGTCGCATCAGCACAGCCGGTGATGCAGCTGGAGAACGTCAGCGTCTTCTACGGCGACTACGAGGCCGTCCGCGGCACCACGATGGCGATCCGCGAGCACCAGATCACCGCGCTGATCGGGCCGTCGGGCTGCGGCAAGAGCACCGTACTGCGCTCGCTGAACCGCATGAACGACCTGGTGCCGGGTGCCCGGGTGGCCGGGAAGATCACCTTCCACGGGCAGGACCTCTACGCCGCCGACGTGGACCCGATCCAGGTGCGCCGCCGGATCGGCATGGTGTTCCAGAAGCCGAACCCGTTCCCGAAGTCCATCTACGAGAACGTGGCGTACGGGCTGAAGATCAACGGGATCAAGGACGACATGGACGACCGCGTCGAGCAGGCGCTGCGCGGCGCGGCCCTGTGGGACGAGGTCAAGGGCAAGCTGAAGTCGAGCGGTCTGGCCCTGTCCGGCGGCCAGCAGCAGCGGCTGTGCATCGCGCGCGCGATCGCGGTCAAGCCCGAGGTGATCCTGATGGACGAGCCGTGCTCGGCGCTCGACCCGATCGCCACCGGCAAGATCGAGGACCTGATGCACGATCTGGCGGGCACGTACACCATCGTGATCGTCACCCACAACATGCAGCAGGCGGCGCGGGTCAGCCACCACACCGCGTTCTTCACCGCCGAGCTGGACGAGGCGGGCGTCCGCCACGGCCGGCTGGTCGAGTTCAACGACACCGGCCGCATCTTCACCAACCCGGCCGACAAGCGCACCGAGGACTACATCACCGGCCGCTTCGGCTGACCCCGCCCGCCGCCGCCGCGCCCCACCGCGTGACAACTCTTGAAGACTTGCGGCCTCACGAGTTCCTGAGGCCGCAAGTCTTCAAGAGTTGCGGCATATGGCGGCGGGGCGGCGCGCGGGTCAGAGGGTGGGCATGTACGGGGTGGTGACGTCGCGGTGGGTCGTCAGCATGTCGGCGACCGACGGGTACTCCGCCAGCTCGCGCAGGGTGACCAGGGTGGGCGGGAGCATGGGCAGGTCGCCGGCGGCGTGCTCGGTGATCGCCTGCTCGGGCGTCACCCAGCGGGCCCGGTCGGCCTCGAACTCGGGCAGCGCCGCGTCCTGGCCGTCGGGCATGGCCGCCAGAAAGAACCAGGTGTCGAAGCGGCGCGGCTCGAACACCGGGGTCAGCCAGCGGTGCCAGGGCGTCAGCGCGGCCGGGAGCAGGGTCACCCCCGTCTCCTCCGCGATCTCGCGCACGGCGGCGTCCGCCGGGGTCTCGCCGGGCTCCAGCGAGCCGCCGGGGAACGCCCACATCCCGCCGAACGCCATGGCGCGCATCCGGCGGATCAGGAAGATCGTGCGGTCCGGCCGGATCAGCACCACGGTCGACGCCTCGCGCGGCGCCGCGGGCTGCCGGCCGGACTCGGCGAACTCGCGAGCCAGCCGCTCGAAGCGGGCCCGCTGCTCGGGCGGGAGCAGGTCGAACGGGTTACTCGACATGCACCAGCACCGCCTGTCCCTGCCCGACGCCGATGCACGCCGCCGCGATGCCGTACCCGCCGCCGCGGGCGCGCAGCGTGTGGCACAGGTCGACGACGACCCGGGGCGCGGACGCGCCGAGGGGGTGGCCGTACGCGATCGCGCCGCCGTCGACGTTGACCAGCTCGGGGTCGATCTCGGGCAGCTCGTGCAGGCAGCTGAGGACCATCGCGGCGAACGCCTCGTTCAGCTCCCAGGCGGCGATGTCGCCGAAGCCGAGCTTCGCCTTGGCCAGCAGGGCCCGGATCGCGGGGACCGGTCCGGTGGAGAAGCGCTCCGGCGAGACGCCCGCGACGGTGCTCGCCACGATGCGGCCCAGCGGCCGTACGCCGAGGCGGGCCACGGCGGCGGCGGAGCCGACCAGGGTGGCGGCGGCGCCGTCGTTGACGGGGGAGGAGTTGCCCGCGGTGACCGCGCCGTCCGGGGTGAACGCCGGGCGCAGCCTGGCCAGCGCCGCGGCGCTGGTGTCGGCGCGCACCGACTCGTCGCGGGTCACCCCGGCGACCTCGACCACCCGGTCGTCGAAGCGGCCCTGCGCCCACGCGGCGGCGGCGCGCTGGTGCGAGCGCAGCGCCCAGGCGTCCTGCGCCTCGCGGCCGATGCCGAACCCGGCGGCGACCTGCTGCGCGGCGACGCCCAGCGGCACCGTCCAGTCGTCGGGGAACAGCGGGTTGACCATGCGCCAGCCGAGCTGGGTGTTCCACAGCCTGGCCTCGCCCGGGAAGGCGACGTCGGGCTTGGCCATGACGAACGGGGCGCGGGTCATGCTCTCCACGCCGCCCGCGACGACCAGATCCAGGTCTCCGGCGCGGACCGCGCGGGAGGCCTGCACGATCGACTCCGCGCCGGACGCGCAGAGCCGGTTCACGGTCACTCCGGGCACCGTGACCGGTAGGCCGGCCAGCAGCGCCGCCATCCGGGCCACGTTGCGGTTGTCCTCGCCCGCGCCGTTGGCGTCGCCGAGGATGACGTCCTCGATCAGGGCCGGGTCCAGTTCCGGGTGCCGCTTGAGCAGCGCGACGAGCGGTGCGGCGGCGAGGTCGTCGGTGCGTACGCCGGACAGCCCGCCCTTGTGGCGGCCGAACGGGGTGCGGACCGCGTCGATGAGATACGCCTGCGAGGTCATGCCCGCAGGCTACGTCAACTGAGGGATCGTTCAGTAACCCAGGTTGGTGAAGCCGAGGAAGCCGCGCAGCTTCTCGGTGTGCGGGGACGCCGGCAGCGGGGTGCCGTCGATCGAGCGGAGCTCGGCCACGCCGCGCACGCTGGACAGCAGCCACACGCCGTCCGCGGCGGTCAGCTCGGCCGGGGTGACCATCCGCTCGGCGGCGGTCAGGCCCAGGTCGGCCGCGTTGTCCAGCAGGTGCCGGGCCGTCGTGCCGGGCAGGATGCCGGTCGTCTCCACGGGCACCGTGCTCAGCGTGTCGCCGGTGCGCCAGACCAGCGTCGACGTCGGGCCCTCCAGGGCGTACCCGTCCTCGGAGATCCACAGCGCGTCGTCGACGCCCTGCGCCTGCGCCCAGCGCTGCGAGGCCATGTTGATCGCGTACGACAGCGATTTCACGCCCCCGAGCAGCCACGGCGCGGCGGTGCGCGCGTCGGCGGGGTAACCCAGCGAGATGGTGGCGACGGAGATGCCGTCGCGGCGCGCGGCCAGCGTGGCCGCGCCGATCGGGTTCAGGGTGGCGAAGCAGGTCACCGGGCCGCCGGTGGCGGCGGTCGCCTCCGCGCCACGGGTGCAGACCAGGCGCAGCGCGCCCTCGACGTCGGTGGGCCACTGCGCGCAGGCCAGCGCGGCCAGCTCGCGCAGCGCCGCCTCGCCGGGCAGGGCCAGCTCCATGCGCGCCGCCGAGCGGGCCATCCGGGCCAGGTGCTCGTCGATCAGCCAGGGCGTGACGCCGCCGCGGCCGTCGGGGCGTACGTGCATCGTCTCGAAGACCCCGTCGCCGCGCAGCACGCCGAGATCGTCGGCACGGAGCACGGGAGTGTCGGCCGCCACCACGCCACGGCCCTGGATCACGAGAACTGGCTGCACCACGGCCGGAATGCTACGCGTCCCCCTCCCCTGGTTAGGAAGGGCACCTTCTACACCGACGTCCGTTAACAAGGTGCCCTTCCTTACCCCCAAGCGGCGGGGGAGGGCGGGGGCGGGCCGAACTATGATCGGACGATGCCCGAACAAGGCTCCGCTGAGCTGGCCGACCTCCTGCGTGATCGCGGCCTGCGGCTCACCCCCCAACGCCAGCTCGTGCTCGACGCGGTGCGTCAGCTCGTCCACGCCACCCCCGAGCAGGTGCACGCGGCGGTCTGCGAGGTCGCCTCTGGGGTCAACATCACGACCGTCTACCGGACCCTGGAGCTGCTCGAGGAGCTCGGGTTGGTGACCCACGTGCACCTGTCGCACGGCGCGCCGACGTACCACGACGCGGCCGTGGTGCAGCACGTGCACCTGGTCTGCCGCAGCTGCGACACGGTCACCGAGCTGGAGCAGAGCGAGCTGGCCCCGCTCGCCGAGCGGTTGCTGAGCACCCGCGGCTTCCGGATGGACATCGGGCATGTGGCGCTGTTCGGACTGTGCGGAGGATGTGCGTGATGGGTACGCCGGTGCTGGTCGGTCACTTCGATCCCGAGTCCGCTGACGCGCCCGTCGCGGCGCACCACGGCGATCCGCTGCGCGAGCAGCGCACGCTGCTGACCGCCGCGGGGCTGGTGGACCGCTCGCACCGCGGGGTGCTGGCGCTGACCGGCCCGGAGCGGCTGAGCTTCCTGCACAACCTCACCACCCAGCACCTGACCGACCTCGCCGACGGCCAGGGCACCCGCACGCTGGTGCTCTCCCCGCACGGGCACATCGAGCACGAGTTGTGGGTGTCCGAGCTCGACGGGACGCTGTTCGCCGACGTCGAGCCGGGCACCGTCGACGCGGTGACCGCGTTCCTGACGAAGATGCGCTTCTTCACCCAGGTCGAGATCAAGCCGGTCGAGTACGCGGTGCACAGCCTGGTCGGGCCGGGTGCGCTCGCCGCCGCCGGGCGGCTGGGCGTGGCCGTGCCCGCCGCGCCGGACGTGCTGCCCGTGCCGGAGCCGAAGTTCCACACCGGGGCCGTCCCGCCCCGCCCGACCACGGTGTACGCGCTGACCCCGCTGCCCGGCGGCGGCTTCGTCCGGCGGCACGCGCTCGGCGACGTGCCCGTGCTCGACCTCGTGCTGCCGCGGGAGAGCGCCGCGCAGACCCTGGCGTCGCTGGAACTGCCCCCGGCGGGGCTGTGGGCGTACGAGGCGCTGCGCGCGGCCGCGCAGCAGGCACGGGTGGGCGTGGACACCGACCACCGCACCCTGCCGTCGGAGGTGGACCTGACCGCTGCCGCGGTGCACCTGGAGAAGGGCTGCTACCGGGGCCAGGAGACAGTGGCCCGCGTCCACCACCTGGGCCGGCCGCCGCGCGCGCTGCGCCTGCTGCACCTGGACGGCATCGCCACCGACGAGCTTCCGGCGCGTGGCACCGAGATCAGGGCCGATGGCCGTACCGTCGGATTCATCGGCACCGCGGCCCGCCACGTGGAACTCGGGCCGATCGCCCTGGCCGTCCTCAAGCGCAATATTTCCGGCGACACCCCCCTCACCGCGGGAGAATCAACGGCCGCTATCGACCCTGACTGAAAATATGACAGGATGCGCCCATGACGAACGGCACTCTGATCACCGTCGCGCCCACCGGCGCGGAATCCGCCAAGGCTGACGTCCCGGCGCTGCCGGTGACGCTGGACGAGCTGGTCGCCACCGCCAAGGAGTGCGAGGCCGTCGGGGCGAGCGTGATCCACGTGCACATCCGCGACGAGCAGGCCCGGCCCAGTCTGGACCCGGTCCGGCTGCGCGAGACCGTCGCCGCGCTGCGGTCGAGCACCGACCTGATCGTGCAGCTGTCGTCCGGCGGCTCGGTGCACGACCCGGAGTCCGCCCGCCTCGCCGTGCTGGACGCCGGCCCCGACATGGCCAGCTGCACCATGGGCACCGTCAACTTCGGCGACGACGTGTTCCTGAACCGCTGGGAGTTCATCGTCGACCTGCACACCCGCATGCAGGAGCGCGGCGTCGTGCCCGAGTACGAGATCTTTGACCTGGGTCACCTCTGGGCGCTGCAGCGCCTGCTCGACAAGTACGGCCTGCCCGCCGGCGGGCACGTGCACGTCGACTTCGTCATGGGCGTGCCGGGCGGCATGCCGGGCACCGCCGCCGCGCTCGTCGCCTGCCAGCAGGCCCTGCGCGAGCTGCCCGAGGGCACCACGTTCTCGGCCACCGGCATCGGCCGGTTCACCCTGCCGGTGCTGCTCACCTCGCTCGGCTCCGGCGGCCACCTGCGCGTCGGCATGGAGGACACCGTCACGTACGCCAAGGGCCAGCCGGTCGAGTCCAACGCTCAGCTGGTGGCGCGCGCGTCCGCGTTCGCCCGGCTCGCGCAGCGCCCGCCGCTGACCGCGGGTGAGGCACGCAACCTCCTGGGCATCCCCGCGCGCTGAAATGTGAAACCCCGGTAGCGTTCCTTACCATGGGCAAGGTTTACGAGGGCGGCGTGCCGCTCGTCGAGGTGGAACGCAGCGGGTTCGTCGAGGGCGGTCACCGCGGCTCGGTGATCGTCCTGGACGCGACGGGCGCGCCGGTCGCGTCGGCGGGTGACGTCACGGGACCGATCTTCCCGCGCTCGTCCAACAAGCCCATGCAGGCCATCGGCATGCTGCGCGCCGGGCTGCGCCTGGCCGACCCGGCCGACCTGGCCCTGGTCGCCGCCAGCCACTACGGCGAGGACTTCCACGTCGCCCGGGTACGCGCCCTGCTGCGCAGCGGCGGCCTGTCCGAGGCGGCCCTGCGCTGCCCGCCCGACCTGCCGCTCGACGACGGCGCGAAGATCGCCAGCGGCGGCACCCCGCTGCGCGTCTACATGAACTGCTCCGGCAAGCACTCCGGCATGCTGCTCACCTGCCGCGCCGCCGGCTGGGCCGTGGAGGACTACTTCCAGCCCGACCACCCGCTGCAGCAGATCCTCGGCGAGACGATCGAGGAGTTCGCCGGCGAGTCGGCCGCCGCGACCGGCGTCGACGGCTGCGGCGCGCCCGTGCTCGCGATGTCGCTGACCGGGCTGGCCACCGCGTTCCGGCGGATCGCCGAGGGCGTGCCCGGCTCGCTGGAGCGCTCGGTGGCCGACGCGATGCGGGCGTACCCGGAGCTGGTCAGCGGCACCAACCGCGAGGACGCCCAGCTGATGCGCGCCGTGCCCGGCCTGGTCAGCAAGGTCGGCGCCGAGGGCGTGTGGGCCGCCGCCGTGCCCGGCAAGGGCGCGGTCGCCGTCAAGATCGACGACGGCGCCGCCCGCGCCCGCGGCCCCGTCATGGTCACCGCCCTGCGCCGCCTCGGCATCGAGGCCGCCGTACCCGCCCTGGCCACCCCCGCCCTCCTCGGCGCCGGCCGCCGAGTCGGCGCCCTCCACCCCCTCTGGTAACCCACCCCGCCATCCCCACCGGGTCCCCCCGCCGGGCGCCCGGCGTCCTCCCGTGCCCGGCGTCCCGCGTGCCCCGCGCCCCCCGCGCCCCCGCCTCGCTGCGTTGATCATGAACTTATGGCACGGCTCGGCGGCGTGTCGTGGCCCTAAGTTCCTGATCGTCGGCGTGGTCGGTGGGAGATCGCTGTCTCGTGTCAGAAGGTGTGGTGGCACTGCACTTTCCGACCCGAATCAACGATCATCGCGCGCGGTCTCGCGGTCTCGCGGTCTCGCGGTCTCGCGGTCTCGCGGTCACCCGGTCACCCGGTCACGCGGTCTCGCGGTCGCGCGGTCCGCGCGGTCCGCGCGGTCCGCGCGCCAGGGCGACCGGCGCGGTCCACGCGGGCGACGGCGGAGACCTGGGCGGCGGGTCGGACCGGGTGGTCCGGGTGGGGTGGGTGCGCGGGGTGATGGGGTGGTTTGCGGCGTGGCGTGAATCGCTAGCTGATTGTTAGCACTATGCTTGCAACTGCTAGCGGGCGTGGGTAGCTTGGTGGGCGTGCAGAGTCCCGATATCGGCGCGTTCATCAAGGATCTGCGGGAAAACGCCCGCATCTCCCTGCGTCAGCTGGCTGAGCAGGCCAACATCAGCAACCCGTACCTGAGCCAGATCGAGCGGGGACTGCGCAAGCCGTCCGCGGAGGTGCTGGCCCAGCTGGCGGCGGCGCTGCGGGTCTCCACCCCGGCCATGTACCTCAAGGCCGGGCTGCTCGGCTCTGACGACCACCAGAGCGTGCCGACCGCGATCGCGGCCGACCCGCTGCTGACGGTCGCGCAGAAACAGTCCCTCACGCAGATCTACGAGACGTTCGTTCGCGAGAACGCACGTGCCGAATCGGCAGCCGAAGCCGAGCCGGCCGCGTCCGCCCCGGCCACCGCGGCCGCGGAGCGGACAGGTCCGGGCGGGGCGGAGCAGGCCGCAGCGAAGGCGACGAAGCCCGCGGTCAAGAAGGCCGTCAAGAAGGCCGTGCGCAAGCAGGCACAGGAGGAACAGTGACCATGACCCAGACGTCGAGCAAGTCCGAGGACCGCACCTACCCGAGCGCGTTCTACGCCGCCGCCGGAGTCGGCGAGATGGCGTACGAGCAGCTGCGCAAGCTGCCCGAGCTGGCCGACAAGCTGCGCGTCAAGGCGTCGGAGCTCGCCGACCAGGCGTCGGCCACCGACGTGCCGCAGTGGAAGGCCAAGGCCAACGAGTACGGCGCGTTCGCCACCAGCAAGGCCGCCGAGTTCACCTCGAAGGTCGACGCCGCGGGCATCCGCGACTCGATCGTGGCCGGCACGCAGACCGCCGCCGAGAAGGCGTCGAAGCTCTACGACGCCCTGGTCGCCCGTGGCGAGCAGGCGTTCGCCGAGCAGCAGGCCGACGCGAAGGCCGCCGCGGAGCAGCCGGCCGCGACCGCCACGGCCGAGGCCAAGGCGGAGGACGTGCCGCCGGCCGCCAAGCCCGCCGCGAAGAAGCCGCCGCGCGCGGCCAAGTGACCCCTGTCCCGTCGCGGCGTGCCGGTTTCCGAGCCGGTACGCCGCGACGAGACGTATCAGGCATCGTCAGCGCTGGGATGCCGGGGCTGCGAGGTTCTAAGCTGTCACCCATGGTCCTTCTGGTCACCGAGGTGATAGCGCTCGCTCTCTGGTTCGCGTTCCTCGCGCTGCTGCTGTGGGCGTTCGTGGACTGCGTGTTCCGCCGCAAGGACGCCTTCGGCGCGATCGGGACCATGCCGAAGGGCGGCTGGCTGATCGTGCTGCCCGTGGCCGTGCTCGTGGTCTACATCTTCACGTGGCAGAGCGAGTTCATCGCCATGGCCGGCGGCGGCCTCGCCCTGTACTACCTCCTCGACGTCCGCCGCGGACTGCGCGAGGTCGCCGAGGGACACTGGTGACCTTGTGATCAACGATCTGCGCTGGCCGCCCCCGCCGGACGGATTCCCCCGACGCCTCGGCAAGCCGCGCAACTCCGCCCCCAACACCGGCCGCCCCGCGCCGCCCGCGCTGCCCACCGAGGTCGTGGACACCCCGCACGGCGTGCAGCTGGAGCGGCTCATGACCGGCGTCGGCACGCCGGTCACCGTGTTCGCGCACGGGCTGGGGCACGGCATCGCCGAGACGCGGCCGCTGGGCAGCGCCGTCGCCGGCAAGCGGGTGTTCTTCCAGTTCCGGGGCCACGGCGAGTCCAGCTCCCCGCGCGGCGCCTGGGACTACGGCGACCTGGCCCGCGACCTGCGCGCCGTCGCCGACATGACCGGTGCGACCCGCGCGCTCGGGGTCAGCCTCGGTGCCGGTGCGCTGTGCCGGCTGCTGGCCGAGACCCCGGACCGGTTCGAGAAGGTCGTCATGTTCCTGCCCGCGGTGCTCGACCGGCCGCGCCCCGAGGCGGCCCGGCGGCGCCTGGTCAACCTGCTGGAGGCGATCAACAGCGGGGACCTGCCGACCGTGGCCAACGCCGTGGTCGAGGAGATCCCGCCGTCGGCCCGCAACGGCGCCTCCGGCTGGGCGTACGTGCGCCAGCGCCTCAACACCCTGATGAACACCGGCCTGAGCAGCGGCCTGCTGACCCTGCCCGACCAGGTGCCGGTGCCCGACGTCAACCTGCTGCGCGACGTCAGCGCGCAGGTGCTGGTGATCGGCTGCATCGGCGACGACCTGCACCCGTCCTCGGTCGCCGAGCAGCTCGCCGCGGTGCTGCCCGATGTGCGGCTGCACATCTACAACCGGCCCGCCGTGCTCTGGCACGAGCGCGCCGACCTGCGCGAACGGATCTCGGCCTTCCTGAACGCGTAACGCCGCCGGGCGAGGCTGTCCCATCGGTTGACGTTGCCGCTAGGCTGCCGATTCGTGGCAGGTCAAGCAGTATCGGAGTTCTTCCTCGGCGTACGGCTGCTCCTACGCGGCATCCGGCGCTACGTACGCAGCCCGAAGCTGCTCTTGCTCGGGCTCATCCCGGCCGTGCTCAGCCTGCTGCTCTTCATCGGGCTGTTCTGGCTGCTGCTGCACTACATCGAGGACGTGTCGGCCGCGGCCACCTGGTTCGCCGACGACTGGTCGGAGGATCTGCGCTCGTCGGTGCGCCTGCTCGCGGGCGTCGCCATCGTCGGGGCGAGCGGGCTGCTGGCCGTGGTGTCGTACACCGCGGTGACGCTGCTGATCGGCGACCCGTTCTACGAAGCGATCGGCGAGGCGGTCGAGAAGGACTTCGGCGGCGTGCCCGACGCGGTGGACCTGCCCTGGTACAAGGAGCTGCGGCGCAGTGTCTTCGACGCGCTCCGGCTGCTCCTGGTGTCCGCGATGATCGCCATCCCGCTGTTCGCGGGCGGGTTCATCCCGGTGATCGGGCAGACCGTGATCCCGGTGATCGGCGCCGTCGTCGGCGGCTGGTTCCTGGCCCTGGAGCTGGTGGCGGTCGCGTTCAACCGGCGCGGCCTGCGGCTGCCGGACCGGCGGGTGGCGCTGCGCCGGCAGCGGGCGTGCGCGCTCGGCTTCGGCGTGGCCGTCTTCTGCTGCTTTTTGATCCCGTTCGGCGCGGTCCTGATCATGCCGGCCGCGGTCGCGGGCGGCACCCTGCTGGCCCGCCGGTCCCTCGGCCTGCCCATCGAATGAGGTAGCCACGTTGTCCCACCACCCCTCGCCGGCCGACACGGCCCCGGCTGAAGACGACCGGCCGGCTGTGCCCCGCGAGTCCGCGGCAAGCGGTGCGGCCACGATGACCAGCGCACCTGCGGTAAGCGGCAAGTCCGCTGAAGACGGCTCGGCTGCTGAAGACGGCTCGTCGGCCGTAGTCGGTCCGGCGAGCCTGCGTCCGGCGGGCGCCGTCGGGGTGGCCGGTAGCCCCTCCTCCTGGCAGCTCCGTGCGCTCGTCGCGCTGCTGTTCGCCGTCACGGTCCAGCTGCTGCGCGCCTGCGGGCCGCTGCTGGACCAGGTGGCCGGGCCGGTGGGGATCGTCAACGCGGCGCTGATCGCGCTCGCCGTCTTCGCGGTGCCCGGTCTGCTGCTGACAGTTCTCGGCCGGGCCGGGCTGCCACGCGCCCTTCCCATGATCGTGCTGGCGCTGGTGGGGTTGTGGGGTGCGGGTGGTCTGCTCGGCCGGTCGCTGCCGTTGACAGCGGCGGGCGCCGTGGTCGGCATGGTCGCGCTGGCGCTCGCGGTGCGGCAGCTGGGCGACCCGGTCTCCGCCGCCGTGGCGCTGCTCGCAGGCGGAGCACTGGACCTCGCCTTCCGCTCGATCACGGTGACGTGGGACCCGTTCTGGGGTGGGGAGTGGTCCGTCCTCCTCGGCGGTGTCATCGTCCTGGCCGTGGCCTACCTGGCGTTGCGCCGGCCCTCGGCCGTGGCGCCCGTGCGGCAGGGCCGCGTCTGGGCGCTGGGCGGCTATCTCGCCCTGTGGACGACGACGCTCGGCAACCCGGCCTTCGCCGCCTCGCAGTCCGGCGTCGCGCTGCAGCTGTGCCTGGTCGTGCTGATCGGCACCCTGACGGTCGCGATCGAGGTGGTACGCCGCCTGACGCTGGCCGGGGGCACGCACGCGATCCCGGAGCCGGACCACTGGATCGCCGGCTCGGCGGCACTGGCCGGGCTGGTGGGCGGCCTCGCGCTGGCCTGGTGGGGCAGCGGGCCGGCGGTGCTGCTCGGCCTCGTCCTCGCCCAGCTGTCGGCCGCCGTGGCCGTCGCGCGGGCGCTGGCCGCTCCGGGCAGCCGGGGCGACCTGGCGTACGGGCTGGTCTGGGTGCTGCCGGTGCTGCTGTTCCAGGTGCACTACGACATGCCGCTGCCGTTCGACAACCGGTGGCTGCCGATCGTGCTCGCGGTGGCCGTCGGGCTCGCCGGGATGGGCCGCCGCCCCGACCACCCGGGTGGCTGGCGCGTGGAGCTGCGCGGGCTCGCCGCCCGCCCCGCCCCGGTCGCCGGGGTCGTCGCGCTGGCGCTGGCCGTGCCGGTGCTGATGCACCTGACGCAGCCCGACGACGGCACGGCCAACACGAGCGCCGCGAGCGTCACCGTGCTGAGCTGGAACGTCAAGTACGGCCGTGACGACGCGACCGGTCAGGCGGACCCGCGACAGCTCGCCCGCGCGATCCAGCAAGCGAACCCGGACGTGGTCGTGCTGCAGGAGGTCAGCCGCGGCTGGGCCATCGGCGGCGGGGTCGACGTGGCCGAGTACCTGTCCCGCGAGCTGCGGATGCCGTACTGGTGGGCGCCTGCGGCGGACGGGCAGTTCGGCAACCTGCTGCTGACCCGGCTGCCGGTCAGCGCCGTCAGCACCGGCCTGCTGCCGTACGGGCAGGGACCGATGCACCGGTCGTACCTGAAGGCGACGGTCAGCCTGCACTTCGGGGAGAAGTCCCTGGACGTGGTCACCGCGCACCTGACGCACCGCAAGCCGAACACGCCGACCCGGCTGGCGCAGATCGACACGATGTTGGCCCGGGTCGACCCGGCCCGCCCGACGGTGGTCGCGGGCGACTTCAACTTCTGGCCGAGCTGGCCGGAGACGCGGTCGTTCACGGATGGGGGCTGGGTGTCGGCGCAGGACGTGACCGGCCACGGCGCCGCGTGGACGTCGCCCACCGACCGCCCCACCAACCGGGTGGACTGGGTCTTCGGCTCCCGGTCCGTCGCCTTCACCGACTTCCAGGTCCTCGACCAGGTCACCGCCAGCGACCACTTCCCGGTCCTGGCCACCCTGGCGCTGCGCTGACCCGCTGGCGGGATAGGGCGTTAAGAAGGGCACCTTCATCTACGCGAAGCGTTAAGAAGGTGCCCTTCCTTACCGTGAGGCGCGGTTTCTACGTCGTGCCGCGGATGACGAGCTCGGTGGGGAGGATGACCTTGTCGGCGATGGCTTCGCCGGCGGCCAGGCGCAGCAGCTGGCGGGCCATCTCGCGGCCCTGGCCGACGATGGGCTGGCGGACCGTGCTCAGCGGCGGCTCGGTGTAGCGGGCCAGCGCGATGTCGTCGAAACCGATCACGGCGACGTCGTCGGGGACGCGGCGGCCGGCGGCCTGCAGGGCCTGGAGCGCGCCGTGGGCCATCAGGTCGGAGGCGACGAAGACGGCGTCGAGGTCGGGGTCGTCCTCCAGGAGCTGGCGCATGGCGACGGCGCCCGAGTCGCGGGTGAAGTCGCCGACCGCGACGATCGAGCGCCGGTCGGAGCCGCGCAGCTCCTCGCGGTAGCCGGTGAGCCGGTCGATGCCGGCGACCATGTCCTGCGGGCCGGCGATGGTGGCGATCCGGGTGCGGCCGGTCTCCAGCAGGTGGCGCACGGCCGTGCGGGCCCCGGTGACGTTGTCGACCTCGACGTACGGCACGCGCACCTGGCCGAGCGGGCGGCCGCCGCACAGCACCGGGATGCCCATCCGGGCCAGCGTGCCGGGCAGCGGGTCGGCGCCGTGCATGGAGGCGATCAGCACGCCGTCGATGTGCCGGGCGAGCGCGTACCGCTCGATCCGGTCGTGGCTGGCCTGCGAGCCCGCGACCATCAGCACCAGCTGCTTGTCGGCGGAGTCGAGCTCCTGGCTGACGCCCCGGATGATGCCGGGGAAGAACTGGTCGTCGGAGAACACCCGGGACGGGCTCTCCGGCAGGATCAGCGCGTACGAGTCGGTGCGCTGGGTGACCAGGCTGCGCGCGGCCTGGTTGGGCACGTACCCGAGCTCGTCGATGGCGCGGCGCACGGCGGCGCGGATGGACTCGGCGACGGTCGGGGAGTCGTTGACCACGCGCGAGACGGTGGCCCGGGAGACCCCCGCCCGCTGCGCGACCTGCTCCAGGGTCGGTCGGGGCATGGCGGGCCCCGCTCAGCCGGTGCGCAGCGAGGCCAGCAGCGACTCGTCGCCGCTCACCTCGAGCGTGTCGAAGCCGATCCGGCCCCACAGCGCGAGCATCAGGTCGCTGGCCGGGCCGGACGCGTGCACGCGGGTGTCCGGGCCGTCGGCGTCGAGCAGGGTGTCCGTGTCGAGCAGCGCGATGCCCTCGCCGCGCAGCCGGACGAACCACTCCTGGCCCTCCTCGGGCGCGGTGAGCTGGACGACGCCGTACCGGTCGGTGGGGCCCTTGCGCTTGCCCGCGGGCAGCCAGCTGTCCAGCACCTCGGTGATGCCGTCCACGGCGAGGTGGTCGTCGAGCGGCTCGGCCATGCCCTGCGACATCTGGATGTCCCAGCGGTGCACCGCGGTCTCGTGCGCCATCCGGCGGTGCCAGAACAGGGCGATCTTGGCCTGGGGCGCCCAGTTCCACGCCGGCATGTTGGGGTCGAGCGCGTCGAGCAGCTCGATCAGGCCCTTGGCCTCCTCGTCGAACCAGGCCAGGGTCTCGTCGGCACCCGGGTAGTCGTGCCGCCGGGTCGCCGGATCGGGCGCGCTGGTGACGCCGCGGCTGGCGTGGCTGCGCACCCAGCGGTACACCCCGCCGAGGTGGTGGACCAGGTTGAGCACGGTCCAGTCCGGACAGGTGGGCACGACGGCCGTCAGGTCGGCCTCGCCGGCGACGGCGCGGAACGCGGCCGCGTCGGCACGCAGCGCGTCGAGCCAAAGTTCCTTGGTGCCGTGCGCTCTCATGGCCTCGTCCTCATCGCGTCTTCCCCACCTGGTCATTCGGGAACTGTGGCGGCACTAGTGTGGTGACGTGTCTGACAATAGCCTCGCCCGCCCCGCACTCGCCGACCTGACCACCCTAGGGCTGGGTGGCCCGGCCGGCAGGCTGGTCACCGCCGGTTCCGCGGACGAGATCGTGGCCTGCGTGCAGGACGCGACCCGGTCCGGCGAACCGCTGCTGCTGCTGTCCGGGGGCAGCAACGTCGTCGTCGGCGACGCGGGCTTCCCCGGCACCGTCCTGCTCATCCGCTCCTCCGGCGTCGACGTGGTCGGTGAGGAGGGCGACGACGTGTCGGTCCGCGTCGCCGCGGGCCACCCGTGGGACGACTTCGTGATGCGTACCGTCGCCGACGGGTTCTCCGGCGTGGAGTGCCTGTCCGGCATCCCGGGCGCCACCGGCGCCACGCCGATCCAGAACGTCGGGGCCTACGGCCAGGACGTCTCGCAGACGATCGAGTCGGTGACGGTGTACGACCGCACCGAGGGCGAGGTGCAGGTGTTCGCCCCCGAGGACTGCCGCTTCGAGTACCGGCACAGCATCTTCAAGTACACCGACCGCTGGGTGGTGCTCGACGTGACGTTCCGGCTGCGCCGGGACGCGAAGTCCGGCCCGGTCGCGTACGCGGAGCTGGCCCGCGCCCTCGGCGTGGCGGAGGGCGACCGGGTGTCGCTGGCCGACGCCCGCGAGGCCGTGCTCGGGCTGCGCCGCGGCAAGGGCATGGTGCTCGACCCGGGCGACCCGGACACCCGCTCCGTCGGCTCGTTCTTCACCAACCCGGTGCTCAGCGCCGCGGCGTACGCGGAACTGAACCGGCGCACCGTCGACGCCGAGCCCCCGGCCTGGCCCGGCGCGGACGGCGTGATGAAGGTCAGCGCGGCCTGGCTGATCGAGCGCGCCGGGTTCGCCAAGGGCTACACCCGCGGCCCCGTGGCGATCTCGTCCAAGCACACCCTGGCTCTCACCCACCCCGGCGGCGGCACCACGCACGACCTGCTCGCCCTGGCCGAGGAGATCCGCGACGGCGTCCACGACCGCTTCGGCGTCACCCTCCGCCCCGAACCCGTCCTGGTCAACTGCGAGCTCTAGCCCGCAAGGAAGGGCACCTTCTTCACTCTCCCGGTAGAGGAAGGGCACCTTCCTAACGCCGGTCAGTGGTCGCGGCGGCGGAGGCCGCCGGTCAGCCAGCCGAGGCCGCCGCAGACGGTGAAGAGCAGCAGGAGGCGGATCAGCTCGCCGCGGTTCATTCGGCCGACCGCCGGGCCACGACGACGGCCAGGACCAGCAGGAACACGCCGAGTAGGAGCAGCCCGAAGCCGAGCAGGACGGCCGGGCCCAGGCGCAGGCCGTTGAGCTGGTGCCCGTAGGCGAGCAACGCGGAGAATTCCGCATTCAGGTTCATAACGGACGTAACGACCGTCGGTCCCGGGAGGGATCAACACCGCGTAGTCGAAACTCCGTCCCGCCTGCGACAACGGCTCGGACGGGGCCTGCTCATGACGCAGGAGGGGCGGCGGGCCAGGGCAGCGTGACCTCGCCGAGCCGCCAGCGCGCCGGGCCGTCCAGCACCGGCCAGCCCGCCGCGCGCAGCCGCGACACGGCGTCCAGCCAGCGCTGGCGGGGACCGAACACGGCCAGCGGCGCCGCGTGCCGCCACGCCTCGTCGAACGCCTGGAGCAGGTCGTACACCGGCTCGCCCGGCACGTTGCGGTGGATCAGGGCCTTCGGCAGGCGCTCGGCGAAGGTGGCCGGCGACTCCAGGGTGGCCAGCTTCGCCGCCAGGGTGAGTGAGACCGGGGTGGCCGACCCGGCCGGCAGGGCCGCCCAGCTGCCGAGCCGGCCCAGCTCGTCGCAGGTGCCCTCGATCAGCCAGCCGCCCGGGGCGAGGTTCGCCGTCATCGTGGTCCAGGCGGCGGCGACGGCGCTCTCGTCGTACTGCCGCAGCACGTTGCAGGCCCGGACCACCACGGGCCGCAGCCCGGCCAGCTCGAACCCGCCCCGCGCGAAGGTCAGGCCGGGCGGGTCCGCGGCGGGCTGGGCCGCCGCGACCCGCGCCGGATCGATCTCCAACCCCACGACCCTGACATCCGGGCGTACGCGCGCCAGCCGCGCCCGCAGCTCCACCGCCGTGATCGGCGTGGCGCCGTACCCCAGGTCCACCACCAGCGGCTCCCCGGCCGCCGCCAGCGCGTCCTCGCACCACCACGCGATCCACCGATCCACCCGCCGCAGCCGGTTCGGATTGGTGGTCCCCCTGGTGATCTCCCCCTGCGGCTTCACCGCCTGCCCCCTCCCGCCGCGTCGATCATGAAGTTATGCCGGCGACACGCCGTCGAACCGTGCCATAAGTTCATGATCAACCCAAAAAAGGGGGGTTAGGGGGTGGGGGTGCGGTGGACTTTGTGTTGGGCGGCTTGGGCCAGGGGGCGGACGACCATGCGGTCGATGTTGACGTGGTGGGGGAGTTGGGCGGTCCAGGTGATGCAGGCGGCGATGTCGTCGGCGGTGAGGGGGTGGTCGACGCCGGCGTAGACGGAGGCGGCGCGGGCGGCGTCGCCGGCGAAGCGGTTGAGGGCGAACTCGTCGGTCTTGACCATGCCGGGGTCGATCTCGACGACGCGGACGGGGTCGCCGCACAGTTCGAGGCGCAGGGTTTCGACCAGGGCGGTCTGGGCGTGCTTGGCGGCGGCGTAGCCGCCACCGCCCTCGTAGACGATGAGGCCGGCGGTGGAGCTGACGGTGACGACGGTGCCCGCGCCGGAGGCGATCAGGGCGGGCAGGAGGGCCTTGGTGAGGCGGAGGGTGCCCAGCACGTTCACGTCGTACATCGCCTGCCAGTCGGCGACGCTCGCGCTGGCGACGGGGTCCGCGCCGATCGCGCCGCCCGCGTTGTTGACCAGCAGGTCCAGCCGGTCCACCGTGGCCGCGTACTCCGCGACGGCGTAGTCGTCGGTGACGTCGCAGGTCACGGCCGTGCCGCCGATCTCCTTGGCGAGCGCCTCGACCCGGTCGGTGCGGCGGGCCAGGGCATGCACGTGGTAGCCGGCGGCGGCCAGGCGCCGGGCGGTGGCGGCGCCGATGCCGCTCGACGCGCCGGAGACGACTGCGATCTTCTGGTCTGACATGAGCAGAATCCTAAGCGCCGTGACGTCCCGGATCGTGGGCTGCGACGCTCGTCACGCCCGCAGCGGGAAGAGTCACGGCCCGGCGGATGTTGATCGACCTGTGAGCACTCGTACCCTCCCCCGCGAGCTGCCAAGGCGAATCGCCACGCTCTCCGTGCACACGTCTCCGCTGCACCAGCCGGGCACCGGGGACGCGGGCGGCATGAACGTGTACATCGTCGAGGTCTCCAAACGCCTGGCCCAGGCGGGTGTGGAGATCGAGATCTTCACCCGCACCACGGGCGGGGACCTGCCGCCGCGCGCCGAGCTGGCGCCCGGCGTGACGGTCCGGCACATCAGCGCGGGGCCGTTCGAGGGCCTGGCCAAGGAGGACCTGCCGGCGCAGCTGTGCGCGTTCACGCACGGCGTGCTCGGTGTCGAGGCGTCCCGCCCACCCGGCCACTACGACCTGCTGGCCTCCCACTACTGGCTGTCCGGCCAGGTCGGCTGGCTGGCCAAGGACCGCTGGGGCGTGCCGCTGGTGCACACCGCGCACACCCTCGCCAAGGTCAAGAACCTGCAGCTCGCCGAGGGCGACCGCGCCGAGCCGATGGGCCGCGTGGTCGGCGAGGAGCAGGTCGTCGAGCAGTCCGACCGGCTCATCGCGAACACCCCGACCGAGGCCCGCGAGCTGATCGACCTCTACGGCGCGCCGCTGGAGCGGGTCGCCGTGATCGCCCCGGGCGTGGACCTCGACCGCTTCCAGCCCGCCGACCGGGCGGCCGCCCGCACCCGGCTGGGCCTGCCGCAGCGTGCCAAGATCGTGGCTTTCGTCGGCCGGATCCAGCCGCTCAAGGCCCCCGACGTGCTCATCCGGGCGCTGGCCGAGCTGTCCGACCCCGACGCCGTCGCGCTGATCGTGGGCGGGCCGAGCGGCTCCGGGCTGGACCGCCCCACCTCGCTCATCGAGCTGGCCGAGGCGCTGGGCGTACGCGACCGGGTGCGCTTCCTGCCGCCGCAGGCCGGCGACCGGCTCGCCGACGTGTACCGGGCCGCCGACCTGGTCGCGGTGCCCTCGCACAACGAGTCGTTCGGGCTGGTCGCGCTGGAGGCGCAGGCCTGCGGCACGCCGGTGGTCGCGGCCGCGCGCGGCGGCCTGGTCACCGCGGTGCGCGACGAGATCAGCGGCGTGCTCGTCGACGGGCACGGCGCCGCCGACTGGGCCCGGGTGCTGGACCGGCTGCTCGCCGAGCCCGCCCGCCGCGCGGAGCTGTCGGCGGGCGCGGTCAAGCACGCGTACGACTTCTCCTGGGACCACACGGCCGCCCGGCTGCTCGACGTCTATGGTGAGGCGATGACCGAGCACCGGTCCCGCCGGCACCTGGAACTCGCCGGCTGCGGCCGGTGGTGACGACCCCGCGAGGAGCCCGATGACGACGGTCGCCGAGGCCTGTGCGCTGATCGAGCAGGCGTGTGCCGAGCTGCCCCTGGACCGCACCGGCCCGCACTCGTACGTGGTGACCCTGCCGGGCACACACAAGCTCAAGACGAACGTGAACCTCATCGTCGGCGAGCACGCCCTGCGGGTGGAGGCGTTCGTGGTGCGCCAGCCCGACGAGAACCGCGAGGCGGTCTGGGCGTGGCTGCTGCGCCGCAACGCGAAGCTCTACGGCGTCGCGTTCACCATCGACGCGGTCGGCGACGTCTACCTGACCGGGCGGCTGCCGCTGGACGCGGTCACCCCGCAGGAGCTGGACCGGCTGCTCGGCGCGGCGCTGGCCGCCGCCGACGAGTCCTTCGACACGCTGCTCGAGCTCGGCTTCAGCACCGCCATCAAGCGCGAGTGGCGCTGGCGGATCAGCCGCGGCGAGCCCACCGACAACCTGCGCGCCTTCCGCCACCTCATGGACTCACCCGACGCGGCGGGCGCCGAAGCCCCTGCCCCGGCACCGTCCGGCGACGGTCCCGCCGTGCCCGGCGGCACGGCGGTGCTGGACACCGGCACCGACGTGCTCCCGGAACCGGGCCGTGACCCGCGGGCGGGCTGAGCGCCGCGCCGCCCGCCGGGCCGACGCGCTCGGGCTGCTCACCGGGGTCGCGCTGGACGCCGCGTTCGGCGACCCGCGCCGGCTGCACCCGGTGGCCGGGTTCGGCAACTTCGCGCAGGTCGTCGAGCGGTACACGTACGCCGACTCGCGCCGGGCCGGGGCCGTGTTCGCCGCGCTCGCGGTCGGCGTGCCCGTCGCGGCGGCGGTGCTCGCCCAGCGCGCCACCCGGCACCGGCCGGTGCTGCGTACGGCGCTGGTGGCCGCGTCGACCTGGGCCGTGCTGGGCGGGCGCAGCCTGCGCCGGGAGGGCGGCATCCTGGCCGGAGCGCTGGAGCGCGGCGACCTGGCCGCCGCCCGCGCCCGGCTGCCGCACCTGTGCGGCCGCGACCCGTCCCGCCTGGACGAGACCGGCCTGGCCCGCGCCACCGTCGAGTCGGTCGCCGAGAACTCCTCCGACGCCGAGGTCGCGCCGCTGGTCTGGGGCGCGCTCGCCGGGCTGCCCGGCCTGGTCGGCTACCGCGCCGTCAACACGCTCGACGCGATGGTGGGGCACCGCTCGCCGCGCTACGCCCGGTTCGGCACCGCCTCGGCGCGCCTGGACGACGCCGCCAACCTGCTGCCGTCCCGGCTGACCGCCGCGCTGGCCGCGGCCACCTCACCGCTGGTGGCGGGCTCGCCCCGGCGCACCGCCCGGATCTGGCGCCGCGACGGCGCCGCCCACCCCAGCCCCAACTCGGGCCAGTGCGAGTCGGCGTTCGCCGGTGCGCTCGGCGTACGCCTCGGCGGCGTCAACGTCTACTTCGGCCGCTCCGAGACCCGCCCCGAGCTCGGCGACGGCCCCCGCCCCCGCGCCCGCGACATCCGCCGCGCCACGGCCCTGTCCGCCGCGGTCGGCCTGTCCGCCGCCGCCCTCGCCATCCTGGTAAGGAAGGGCACCTTCTTAACGCCACACGTAGAGGAAGGGCACCTTCTTAACCGGAGGCGCGGATGACGGCCTACGACCTCGGGCACCACGGGGACGTGGAGGTCGCGTCCGGGCTGGTCGACCTCGCGGTGAACGTGCGGCAGGCGACGCTGCCGGGCTGGCTGGCCGGGCCGATCCATGACTCGCTGACCAGGCTGGACGCGTACCCCGACGGCACCGCCGCGCGGGCCGCGGTCGCCGCCCGGCACGGCCGCGAGCCGGGCGAGGTGCTGCTCACCGCGGGCGCGGCGCAGGCGTTCACGCTGCTCGCCCAGGCCCTGCGCGACGCCGCCCACCCCGTGGTGGTGCATCCGCAGTTCACCGAGCCGGAGGCCGCGCTGCTGGCGGCCGGGCACCGGGTCGAGCGGGTGCTGCTGCCCGAGCCGTACACCCTCGACCCGGCCCTGGTGCCCGACGACGCCGACCTGGTGCTGCTCGGCAACCCGACCAACCCGACGTCGGTGGCGCACCCCGCCGAGGCGGTGGCGAAGCTGGCCCGGCCCGGCCGGGTGCTGGTGGTGGACGAGGCGTTCGCCGACACGATCCCCGGCGAGCCGCTCTCCCTGGCCGCGCGGCGCGACCTGCCCGGCCTGGTCGTGGTGCGCAGCCTCACCAAGACCTGGGCACTGGCCGGGTTGCGCGTCGGCTACCTGCTGGCCGCGCCGGAGCTGGTGCGCCGGCTCGCCGCCGTGCAGCCATTGTGGCCGGTGTCGACCCCGGCGCTGGCCGCCGCCGCGGCCTGCGCGGCCCCGCGGGCGGTGGCCGCCGAGGAGGAGATCGCCCACGAGCTGGCGGTACGCCGGGAACACCTGCTCGCCGGGCTTCGGGGCATCCCCGGCGTGCACGTGGCGGGCACCCCGGCCAGCTCGTTCGTGCTGATCCGGGTGCGCGACGGCCTGGGCGTGCGCGAGCGCCTGCGCGGACTCGGCTACGCGGTCCGCCGCGGCGACACGTTCCCCGGCCTCGGCCCGGACTGGCTGCGGGTGGCCGTACGCGCCGAGCCGGTCACCGACGCGTTCCTGGCCGCCCTGGCCGCCGCCCTGCACGACGCTCCCGCCTGAACCGAGACCGCCCGCCCCGAGCCGGGCGTTCAGCCGCGGACGGAGCGGGCGGTCTCGTAGGTGGGGGCGTCGAAGAGGACCAGGGTGGCCTGCTCGACGGAGGTCTCGGCGGTGTCCAGCACGGCCAGGGCCTGGCGGACGGCGTCGTCGGCCGGCCAGCGGTAGACGCCGGAGGAGATGAGCGGGAACGCGATCGTCCGCGCGCCGAGGTCCCCGGCGACGCGCAGCGCGTTGCGGTAGCAGTCGCGCAGCAGCTCCGAACGGTCCTCGGCGGCGCTGTACACGGGACCGACGGTGTGCACCACCCAGCGCGCGGGCAGGTTGCCCGCCGTGGTCGCGACCGCCTGGCCGGTGGCCAGGCCGCGGCCGTAATGGGAGGCGCGCAGCGCCCGGCACTCGGCGAGGATCTCCGGCCCGCCCCGGCGGTGGATCGCGCCGTCCACGCCGCCCCCGCCGAGCAGCGAGGAGTTGGCCGCGTTGACGATCACGTCGACGTCCTGCCGCGTGATGTCGCCCTGGATCAGGGTGGTGTGCATGATCGGCCTTTCCGGTCAGGAGGTGAGGTCCCGCCTCACATCCTGACCGGATACGGCGGTCACTTACAGGCGTAGGTGAACTTCGTCGAGGCTTCGAGGACTTGGGGGCGGAGGATGCGGAGGGTGGCGGTGGCGTTGAGGGAGCCCTGGCCCTTGAAGCGCCAGTAGAGGTGGACCTGGGTGGTCCGCTCGCCCTTCTTGATCGCCTGTTCCAGGGCGCCGGAGCTCTGGCCGTCGCTGCGCAGCCACTCGTACGTGACGATGCCGGCGCTGCCGTCGGTCTCGATCGTGCCGACCACGTCCACCTGCACGTCGCACACCGTGGTCGGCGGCTGCACCGCGGTCACCGCGATCTTGACCACCTTCACCGCGTTGGTGCGCTCCTGCCACCAGTTCCACGCCACGTACCCGGCGATCACCAGCAGCACGACGGTGGTCAGCGCGCTGAGGAACGCCATGAGCCGCTTGGTGAACGACTTCTTGCGCGGCCGCTGCGGCGCCGCCTGGGCCGCGGCGATCTGCCAGGCCGGCGGCGCGGGCGGCACACCCTGGCCGAAGCGCAGGTTCACGTCCTGCTGCGGTCCCGGCGGGACCGCCCGGCCCTGCTGGTACGCCCCGGACTTGCGCTGGTCCTCGGCGGCGCGGCTGCCCAGCCGGGTGGCGCCGTCCGGCGCGACGGCGGGCATGACCGCGGTCGGCGGCGCCGGGCGCTGACCCGGCGGCGCCTGGGCCGGCACGACCGGCGGGCCGGAGTGCGAACCCTCGGCGAGCTGCACCGTCTCCTCGCCGGTCGGCGTGACCCCGGGCGGGAACGCCGGAGCGGGCGCGGGGAACGCCGGAGCCGTTGCCGGGAAGGCGGGCACGGTGTCGTCGGAGACGGGAGCGTGCGGCGCGGCGGACACCGGCGCGGCGGGAGGCTGCGGCGGCGGCGCGGGCGCGGGCGGCGCGGACACCGGGCGCGGCACGGCGGGCTGCAGGCGGGTGGCCAGGGCCTTCACCCCGGCGCGGTCACCGAAGCCGGGCACGCGGTGTGTGTCGGCGCTCAGCCCGGTCAGCGCGGCGGTCAGGCCGGCGCTGCCGCCCACCGCCTCCACCTGCTGCGCGGCCTGCCGCAGCACGTGCTGCGTGTCGGCGTGCGCGCAGGAGTCGGCGAGCCGGTTCAGCAACCTGGCCCAGCCGGCCGCGTCGTGGCCCGGACCGGCCGCGGTGCCCGCGACGGCGTGGGACCAGCCCGGCTCGGCCAGCAGCGCCGCGCCGGAGGCGCTCAGCACCACCGACTCGGGGCTCACGTCACCGTGCGCCTGCTGCGCCTGGTGCAGGCGCAGCAGCGTCTGCGCGGTGTCGGTGGCGATCAGCGCGGCCACGGCGGGGTCGAGGGCCGTGCCGGCGGCGAGTGCCTGCGCGACGGTGGGGGAGGGCGCGGCGTTGGTGATCAGCCAGGTGCGCCCGCTGTCCACCACCTGGTCGATGACGCTGAGCAGGCCCGGCAGCCGCAGCCCGTTGACCGCGCGCACCGAGTCGGCGAGGCGCCTGGCCGCGGCCGCGTCGGTGAGGCGCTGGTCCTCCAGCCGCAGCCCGCCCCGCCGCTTGCCGTCCACGGTGGACACGGTGTGCCAGGTGCCCAGGCGTCCCGGACGCCCCTCACCCAGCACCGTGTACTTGTCCCCGATCGAGGTGCTCATTCGACGATGATCCCGCAGTAGATCGACTTCGTGTCCGACATGACAGTCCTGCCTCCGACGACCATCCAGGCCTTCACGATCGAGTAATAGTAGGCACCGTTGGCATCGCGGGCGCAGGCCTGACTTATCGGCATCGAGGTGCTGTAGTTGTACGGGCTGTCGCTGGGAATCGTGAACTCCTTGGACGTCGCATTCGCCGCCGACCCGCCCTGGTTCTTGCCGTCGTTCGACTGGAAGAACTGGATGTAGAGCCGCGCCGTGCCGGTCCCCGAAGCCCGGAACGTGGCGCCGGCAGCAATGTACTGGGTGCAGGCCTTGAGCGCACAGATCGTCTGGCGGTCCAGATTCAGGACGAGCACCGAGATGGTCGGCGTCGGCGATGGGGACGGTGATGGGGACGGCTTCGGGGAGGGCTTCTTGCTGGGGCTCGGCTGCGGGTCGTCCGACGGGGAGGGGCTCGGCGACGGCGACTCGCTCGGCGACGGCGACGGGCTGGGCGACAGGGAGGGCGACGGCGACGCCTCGGCCGTCGGGGACACGTCCGCGGTGGCGCTGGGCAGCGGCGTGGGCAGCGAGGCGGGCTCCGGCCACAGCGCCGCGGCGCCGACCCCGCCTAGGATCAGCACCAGCGTGATCGTGGTGGCGGCGAGCACGGTGAACGCCTTGCGGGACAGGCCGAGGATCGTGGTGCCCACCGCGGTCGCGTTCGCCTGCACCGCCGCGAGCGGGAACAGCAGCGCCAGCAGCAGCGCCCGGCGGGCCAGCTTGCTGCGGCCCTCCTCCTCCCACTCGGGGCCGTACCCGGCTCCGGCGACCGCCTCCAGCTCGCGCAGGAACGTCGTGGCGTCCTTGGGCCGCTGCTTGGCGTCCTTGGCCAGGCCCCGGCGCACCAGGCCGCGGATGGCCTCCGGCACCAGGTCCGCGGGGATCGGCGCCTGCTCGTGCTGCAGCCGCAGGCCCTGCAGGTCACCGGGCGCGCGGTACGGCGGCTGCCCGACCAGGCATTCGAAGAACGTCGCGGTGGCGGCGTAGATGTCGGTGGACGGGCTGGCGGGCGCGCCGGCCCACTGCTCGGGTGCCATGTACGACGGCGTGCCGGCCAGCGGGCCCTGCCGGCCGCTGCGGGCGGCGATGCCGAAGTCGGCGAGCTTGCTCTGGCCCTCGCCGTTGACCAGCACGTTCTCCGGCTTGTAGTCGCGGTGGACCACCCCGCGCTCGTGCGCGGCGGCCAGGCCGAGCAGCGAGCCCTTCAGCACCACCAGGGCCGCCTCGGGCTCGGTGGGGCCCTGCTCGCGCAGGATCGCGCGCAGCGCGACGCCGTCGACCAGCTCCATCACGATGGCCGCGCCACCGGGCGCCTCGACGTACTCGTAGAGCCGGGCGACCTGCGGCGAGTCCACCTCGGACATGACGCGCGCCTCGGCGCGGAACGCCCGGATGAACGTCTCGTCGCCGCGCAGGTGGACGGCGAGGTACTTGATGGCGACCTGCACCCCGGTCGTGTCGTGCTGGGCCAGCACGACCGTGCCCGAGGCACCGCGCCCCAGCTCACGGATCTCCGTGTAGCCAGGAACGACCCACTCCTGCTCGTTCACGCGGTCACCTCCGCCGTCGCGGCCGTACGCCGGGATTTGATGAGACTGATCAGCTTGCGGCCCAACCGGTACCAGATCGGGAACATGATCAGCCCGATGGCCAGCACGATGACCAGCACGTCGATACCGGGCGGCAGGTACTCCTCGACGAGCCCGCCCAGGCGGTCGCGCCAGGCCAGGAAGGCCAGCAGCACGAACAGGCCGGTGCCGACGACGGCGGTGAAGCCGTACGCCGCCATGCCGAGCTGCTTGATGCCCGGCCGGCGCCCGGCCTTGAGATCGGACCAGATGCCCTTGGTGAAGTACGCCGAGGCCTCCTCGCGCAGGCGCGGCAGCCGCAGCCCGTCGGCGAGCGCCTGGTAGCCGTCCAGCGGCATCAGCGGGTTGAGGTTGTAGAGCGTGTTCAGGTACAGGCCGAACGCCAGCTGGTACGCCACACCGGAGACCTGTGGCTGCGGCACGTACGCCGCGACGGCCGCGCAGATCCCGGCGACGCCCGCGGTCGACAGCGGCCCGGACAGCGTCACCACGATGCGCGACCAGCGCGTGCCGAACCACATGTCCGACGTGTCGACGAAGGCGAACGGCATGCCCATCATCAGCATGAACCCGCCACGGGTGACCGTGCGGCCGTACGACTTCACCGCCAGCGCATGCGCCGACTCGTGGATGACCAGCGCGACGAGGTAGCCGACCGCGATCGCGGCCGCCCCCGCGAACCCGGCCCCGTTGAGGTCGAACAGGTTCTGGTGTCCACTCGCGACGGCCATCGTGTAGATCCCGCCGACGATCAGCACCCAGAGCCCGAACACGCCGGTACGCGTGAAGAAGCGCCAGCCGAAGCCGCGGTACATCCGGCCGAACAGGCCGTCCAGGCCGCCGACCGACACCTCCATGCGCAGCAGCGTCTTCAGCACCGCCCGGCCGATCCGCTTCATCAGCGGGGGCTTCTCCGCCTCGCGCTGCCCGTGCACGCCGCGCACCAGCTCCAGCGCCGCGAACGTGCGCAGGGTGCGCTCGATGCGCGGCAGGGCCAGCTCGCCGTACTTCTGCGCGTACGCGAAGAGCAGGTCGCGGACGGTGTTCTCGCCGTCGAGCTGGTGCCACAGGAACACGTCGCGCTCGTCGAGCTGCAGGTACTGGCCCGTACGCGTGTTGCGCAGCACCCACTGCTGCTCGCCGCGCATGTCCGGCACCTGCTTGAGCGCCCAGCCGCTGCGCCGGCGCGGGCGCGCGCTGAGCGGCCCGGTCGCGGTCGGCGCCTGGTCGGCGGGCTGCGCCTCGGGCAGCAGGATGCTGTGCTCGACGCCGCGCACCATGGTCTTCGAGCCGATCGCGGCCGATCGCGGCTGCGCGAACCGCAGCGGCACGTCACCGACGTGCAGCTCTGACTCGTCGGGCAGCGGCCGCCAGTCCCCGTGGAACACCCGCCCGGCGACCGCGGAGCCGTTGAAGGAGTTCAGGTCTTCGAGGTGGAAGCCGTCGGCGGTGCGTACCACCCGGGCATGCTGGCGGGAGACGCTCGCGTCGTTGATCACGATGTCGTTGTCGGTGCTGCGGCCGATCGTGGTGACCGGTTTGACCAGCGGGAGCACCCGCTCGCCCCCGGCGTCCGCCCAGCGCAGCTCCGGCGCGGCGAACGTGTCCACTTTGGCGCCCTTGCGCAGCGTGCCGCAGTGCAGGCAGTACGGGTAGTCCCGCCGCAGGTGCACGTGGCATGCGTGGCACAGCATCGTTCGGCCTTTCAAGGGGTGGGTGGCCATGCGGCGAGCCGAATCATAGGCGGCCGATCGGCCGCATGCTCTCAGCTGACTGCTTTACGACGGTGATCCGATCATCCGTATCGGCCGACGTCGGCCGGGTGGCCGGCGGGATGTGTGGCACCATGTCCGCCGGCCGCCCGTCCGGGCGTCGGTCAGGCTGCGGCAGGGCCGCCCGCGACCGTGTCGTCATCGGACTTCCCGCTCAGCGATCGGCCTGCCACGGCACCGGCGACGCCGCCCGCGACCACGCCCGCCGCCAGGCCGGCACCGCCGATGAGCAGCTCCTGCGCGCCGATGGCGTCGGCTGCCGCGGCCTCCGCGGCGGGCGGTGCCACGGCGACGCCGGTGGTGGCTGCCGGCTGGCCGGCCTGCTCGGCCGGGTCCGGCGTGACCTGGATGACCGCGACCCCCGCGGGCTGCTCGCCCGCCGCGGGTCCGGCCGGAGCCACCCCGACGGGACCTGCCGCGCCGCCGGCCGGGCTGGTGCCACCGGAGGTGCCGCCGCCCGTCTCACCGCCGCCGGACGGTGTACCCCCACCGGTCCCGCCACCCGGCGGTGTGCCGCCGGGAGTCGTTCCGCCGCCGGTCTCACCGCCGCTGGGAGGCGTGCCCCCGCCGCTTTCGGCGCCGCCGGTCTCGCCGCCCGGGGGCGTGGCACCGCCGGTCGCGCCACCCGGGGGTGTGCCGCCGGGAGGCGTCGCGCCGCCGGTCTCGCCGCCGGGTGGGGTGCCCCCGGTCTCTCCGCCGGGCGGGGTGAGGATGCCGTCGGGAATCCGGTCGAAGATGCTCGGGTCGAGAACGTCGAGGATGCCCGGAACCAGGACCGGGTTGCCGTTCGGCGTCGGGTCCGACACGTTCGGGACGCCGTCGCGATCGTTGTCGCCGAGCGGCTCTGCGGTGGTGTCCGGGTTCTCGTCGTTGTTGTCCATGTCGTTGGGGATGCCGTCACGGTCGAGGTCACCGAACGGCAGGCTCTCCCAGAGGTAGTCGCGGCCGAACGAGCCGGCCGGCTCGCCCTCGCCGGATTCGCCGTCGCCCGGCACGGGCGGCAGGCCGAGACCGGTCCAGTCGATGCCGGGGATGAGCTCGATGGCGCCTGGCGGCGGCACGACCGGTTCGTGCGCGTCGGGGATGCCGTCGCCGTCGGTGTCCTGCAGGATGGGCGGGACTCCGACCGACGGGTCGTTGTCGTCGACGTCGATCGCCTGCGGCACGCCGTCGCCGTCCTCGTCCGACAGCGGGCCGGTCAGGCCCAGGACGACCGGTTGGACGTCCGCCGGGACGCCGTCGCCGGGCGAGGGCAGCGGCAGGGGCGGCAGGTCCGGACCGAGGTCGCCGTCGGGCAGCTCGGGCAGCTCGGGCAGCTCGGGCAGCTCCAGGCTCATCGGCTGAGGCATCGGCGGCACGCCGGGCCCGTCGTCGGGTCCGCTGGGGCCGTCCGGGTCGAAGCCGAAGAGCTCCGGCGGCGCGATGATCTCGTTCTGTCTGGGGGGCAGCAGCAGGCCGGGGCCGGTCGACCCGTCGCCGGGACCGCCGCCCGGCCCGCCCGGTCCGGTGCCGGGCCCGTCGTCGGGTCCGCTGGGCCCGTCGGGACCGAACTCGAACAGCTGCGGCGGTGGCGCGGGATCGTCCTGCTTGGGCCCGATCTCCAGCCCCTGCGGCGGGGGCGCCGGGTCGTCCTGCTTGGGCCCGATCTCCTCGGTGCCGTTGCCGCCGTCGGGGCCGCCGCCGGGCACGGTGCCCGGCCCGTCGTCGGGCCCGCTCGGCCCGTCGTCGGATCCGAGCTGGGTGAGCTGTGGCGGCGGCGCCGGGTCGTCCTGCTTCGGGCCGATCTCCTCGACCCCGCCGGGCCCGCCGCCGTCCGGAGTGTCATCGCCGGTGGGCAGGTCCAGGGCGGGCAGGTCGGTCGGGCTGATCAGGCCGGCCAGGCCGCCGGTGCCGATGCCGGACCGGGACAGGCGCGGGCCGAGCGCGGTCGGACCCGCGCCCGCCGCCGCGTCGGTCAGGCCGCGCAGCTGCTCGGTCTCGTCCGGGGTGAGGCCGTGGCGGGCGGCCGCGGCGTCGACGTCGGCCCGGACGAGCCGGGCGAACCCGGGGTCCGCCGCCATCCTGGCGACCAGGTCGGGGAACTGGGACATCGCACTGACTCCCTTGCACTGGGTGGGGGGTGACCATCAGTGCGCGGGTCGCTCGTGCAGCGCTGTCCCGCGCGGCCGGCCGGTCGGGTGACGCGGGCCGGGATGGTGAGCGGATCCGGTGGGAGGCTGCCGGGCAGCGGGGATGCGACGGGGGTGCACACCCCCGGCTGCCCGGCAGGTTCAGGGACGGGATCAGGCGGTGGCGGGGCCGCCCGCCTGGTCCTCGTCGGACTTGAAGATCTTGCCCGCGACCGCGCCGGCGATGCCGCCGGCGGCAGCGCCCGCGGCCAGCCCGGCGCCACCGATCAGCAGCTCCGTGCCGCCGATGCCGTCCTCGCTCGCAGCCTCGCCGGCCTGGGCCGCGTCGGCGCCTGCCGCAGGCCCGGTGGCCTCGCCGGACTGCACCACCACGACGACCGGGCCGGACTGCTCGGCGTCGGGGGTGACCGGCGCGGGGTCCGCGTCGGGCGCGGGCGACGCGGGCGCGGGGTCCGGGTTGATGACCGGAGCAGGAGCCGGCGCCGGGTCGGCCGGCTCCGCGGGCGCTGCGGGCTCCGCAGGTTCGGCGGGCTCCGCCGGCTCGGCGGGTTCGGCGGGTTCGGCCGGGTCGGCGGGGTCCACCGGGTCGAAGTCCGGCAGCTCGAAGATCGGGAAGTCGGGCAGGTCGTACGGCGGGTCGTACGGCGGCAGCGGCGGGTCCGGGTCCGGGTCGACCGGCGGCAGGTCCGGGAAGTCGTACGGCGGTTCGAGCACGTCGAGCCCGCCCGGGAACGGGTTGTCCGGGTGCAGCTGCAGGTCCGGGATTTTGATCAGGTCTAGGGCCGGGGGCGGCGGCGCGGGGTCGTCGTCGGCGGGCATCAGGTCGATCGGATCGAGCGGCAGCACCTCCAGCGGGGCGGTCGGCTCGTCCGCACCGGTCGGCAGCAGGTCGGTCGGGTCCAGCGGCGGGGTCGGCGTCTCGCCGGGCAGCAGGTCGGTCGGGTCCGGCAGGTCCGGGGTGAGGTCGGAGACCAGGCCGGCCAGGCCGCCCGCGCCGAAGCCGGACTTGGAGAGCCGGGCGCCCAGCGAGGTCGGGCCGGACGAGGCGGAGGCGTCGGCCAGGCCGCGCAGCTGCTCGGTCTCGTCGGGGGTGAGACCGTACTGGGCTGCGACCGCGTCCGGGTGCGCCCGCGCGTGCCGGGCGAACTCCGGGTCGATCGCCATCCTGGCGATGAGATCGCGGAACTGGGACATTGCAGGACTCCCTTTCGCTGGGATGTCGCGCGGGGGCGGTGGTGCCATCACGCTAGGTCGGCCGGGGGAGTGCGCACATCGCGGCGAGTACGTAACTTTGCCGCGGGGGTTGCTGCGTACCGACCCGGAGACAGGAGGCGGTCGTGGACCATCAACAGGCCGCTGAGCTGCTGCGGCAGCGAGCCGGGCGGCCCGTGGCGCCGCGGCTCGTGGAGCAGCTGCTGCGGCGTACCGACGCGGACCCGACAGTTCTGGACGCGATTCTGGACCAGGTGGACACCGACGCGGACGGACTGCACAGGGTGCCGCTGCGGTGGCCGGACGAGCTGGCCGACCCGGCGCGGGTGTCCATGCTGTCGCTGAGCCCGGACAGCCGCGCCGTGGTCGGCGCGGCCGCGGTGATCGGGCGCGAGTTCGACCTGTCCATCCTCGAGGGCGTGTGCGGCGACCGGGACGTCCTGGGCGGCCTGGACGACGGCGTGATGGCGGGCCTGATCCGTGAGCAGGGCCCGCAGGTGTACGCGTTCGTCCGCGCGCTGGGCCGCGAGGTCTGCTACGACACGCTGGGCGCCCGGCAGCGGGCCGAGCTGCACGAGCGCGTCGCGCAGGTGCTGGCCCGGCTGGGTGCGCTGGGCGGCGTCCGCGCGACCACCGTGCAGGAGCTGGCGTACCACGCCGCCGAGGCGGCCGCGCTGGGCGGGCGGGAGCGGCTGGACGCCGCCGTCGCCGCCGCCGCGTCGGCCGCCGCGGCCGCGCTGGAGGACGCCGCCTACGACCTGGCCGCGGGGTACTTCGCCCAGGCGGCGCTGTTCGCGGGCCGGGCGGGCTGGGATCCGGCGCAGTCGGGCCGGCTGCTCGCCGCGGCGGGCGCGGCCCGGCTGCGGGGCGCGACCGGCGCCGGGGCGCGCGACGCGGGGCGGGCCTCGCTCACCGGCGCGCTCCGGTTGGGGCTGCGCGCCGCCGACCCGGGGCTGGTCGCCGCGGCCGCGCTGGGCCTGGGGCCGCGGCCGAGCCTGGGTGCGCTGGCCGGGGACGCCGTGCCGCCGCCCGATCCGGTGCGGGTGGCCGCGCTGCGCGACGCCTGCGCGACCCTGCCGGCCACCGGCCTGCCGCCCGACCAGCACTCCTCGGCGGCGCGCCTGATGTCGCGGCTGGCGGACGAGACCGGCCGGACTGACCTGGCGCGGCGCGCGCTGGAGCTGGCCCGCACCGGCGGCGACCCGCGCGCGGTGGCCGAGGCGCTGCTGGTCGTCGGCGACGAGCTGGACCAGGTGGTACGCGAGGCGGTCGCGCTGGGCGACGAGGAGCTGCTGGCGCGGGCGTACGACGTGGCGGCGGTGGACGCGGTCCGGCGCGGGCAGCACGGCCGCGCGACGGCGCTGCTGGAGCGGCTCGCCGCCCTCGGCGAGGTCCGGCCGACCGCCCTGGTGCGCTGGTACGCGCTGCGGGCCGCGGCGGAGCTGGCCACGCTGCGCGGGGTGCCGGATGCCGCGGCGGCCGGCCGGGCGCTGGCGGCCGGGCAGGCGGTCGACCCGGCCACCGCCGACGCCGCCGACCGCGCGCTGCGGGGCTGGACGGGCGCGGCCGCGGCCCGCCCCGGCCCGGCGGCCGGGCTCACCGCCCGCGAGCGCGAAGTGCTGGTCTGGGCGCTGCGCGGGTCCCCCGCCCGCGAGATCGCCAACGCGCTGGTGCTGGGCGAGCGGACCGTGGAGACCCACCTGGCGAGCATCTACCGCAAGCTCGGCGTGCGTACCCGGCTCGAACTGATCCGGAAGCTGGGAGACGGTAGCAATCTGTAGTGGAGACAGTCACCCACTGTTGCGAATGAGGTTCGCAAATGACTGGACGGCTACTTGACCAGCGGCGTAGCGTCTTCTTCAAGCGCATCGCTCGATGAAACCCGGGGGATGGCCCAGCTGATCATTTATCGGTTGTGGCGCCGAGTGATGCGCCGGGGGATGGGTGGCACATCGCCGTTGGGGGACGGCCCGCCACCTGAGACCGGTCGGCCGGCCGGCGACGCTAACGGGGGTGAGCGTCGCCGCCGGCCACCGGCATGTCTGCCCCCGTGTCACCCGCCAAGATCGCCCGACTTGCCTGGCACCCGTGCGTATCTTGGGGCCGCTAAGCCCCATGTGCCAGGCAAGTCGGATGATCTAGGGGTCAGCGGCCCTGGTTGGCCACGGCGGCGGCGGCTTCGGCGGCGGCTTCGGGGTCGAGGTAGGTGCCGCCCTTGGTGACGGGGCGCAGGTTCTCGTCCAGGTCGTAGCGCAGCGGGATGCCGGTCGGGATGTTCAGCTTGGCGATCGCCTCGTCGGAGATGCCGTCCAGGTGCTTGACCAGCGCGCGCAGCGAGTTGCCGTGCGCGACCACGAGCACCGTCCGGCCCGCGTGCAGGTCCGGGATGATCGCGTCGTACCAGTACGGCAGCATCCGGGCGACGACGTCCTTGAGGCACTCGGTCCGCGGCCGCAGCTCGTCCGGCAGCAGCGCGTACCGCGCGTCGCTCACCTGCGAGAACTCGTCGTCGTCGGCGATCGGCGGCGGCGGGGTGTCGTACGAGCGGCGCCACAGCATGAACTGCTCCTCGCCGTACGCCTCCAGGGTCTGCTTCTTGTCCTTGCCCTGCAGGGCGCCGTAGTGGCGCTCGTTGAGCCGCCAGCTGCGGGCGACCGGGATCCAGGACCGGTCCGCGGCGTTGAGCGCGATCTCGGAGGTACGGATGGCGCGCCGCAGCACGCTGGTGTGCACCACGTCGGGCAGCAGTCCGTGTTCCTTGAGCAGCTCGCCGCCGCGGCGCGCCTCGGCCTCACCCTGCGCGTTCAGGTCGACGTCGACCCAGCCGGTGAAGAGGTTCTTGGCGTTCCATTCGCTGTAGCCGTGCCGCAGCAGCACCAGTGTTCCAACCATGCCTGACATCCTCCCCGATGCCGGTCAAGTGCCTGTGACCAGCCCCTCGCGGCGAACGACTGCGCAGCGCAGCGGAGCGGGCGCCGAGCCGCCGTGTGGCGCCAGGGGCGAACGACTGCGCAGCGCAGCGGAGCGGGCGCCGAGCCGCCGGTGCGGCACCGTGATGACCAACACTTGATATTCGAGGTGACTTCCGTCGTACCGCACCCCTAGGTTGTAAGGCACTGGGGCGATCCGAATCATTACAGGGGTGCGGCGTGCGGGGCTGGTTGGCGCAGACGGCGGGTGGACTACCGAAGACCTTCTGGTATCTGTGGACCGGCACGCTGATCAACCGCACCGGCGCGTTCGTCATGCTGTACCTCGAGATCCACATGGTGGTCGAGTACGGCTTCTCCGCCACCTTCGCCGGTCTGGTGCTCGGCCTGTTCGGCGGTGGCATGGCGCTGGGCTCGCTGGTCGGCGGGGTGCTGGCCGACCGCTGGGGCCGCCGCGCGAGCCTGCTGCTGTCCAACGTCGCGCTGGCCGCCACCGCGATCGCGCTCGGTTTCGTGTTCGACCGGTTCACCGTCGCGGTGCTGGCCGCGGTGTACGGCTTCTGGAACGGCCTGGGCCGCCCGGCCTTCTCCGCGACCATGGTCGACGTGCTCGGGCCGACCATGCGGCTGCGCGGCATGAACCTCAACTACTGGGCGATCAACCTGGGCTTCTCGTTCGCCGCGGTGCTGGCCGGCGTGCTGTCGCGCACCCCGCACCTGACGGTGTTCCTGCTGAACGCGGCCGCGCAGCTGGTGATGGCGGCGATCGTGTTCTGGCGGGTGCCGGAGACGCAGCCGGTCAGGGCCGTCGTGCCCGGCCTCGCCGGCGCGGGTGGCGCGGCGGCCGCAGCGCCGCGCATCGCGACCGTTCCCCACCGGGCCCCGGTCGAGGGCAGCATCATGATGGTCCTGCGGGACCGGGTGTTCATGCTGTTCGTGCTGCTCAACCTCGGTCTGTGGATCATCATCGAGGCCTGCAAGCTGATCCCGATCGCGATGCACCAGCGCGGTTTGGAGGCCGCCGACTACGGCACCGTGATCGCGGTCAACGGCATCATGATCGTCGCCTTCCAGCTGTTCGTGCCCAAGCTGATCGCCGGGCGCAACCGCAGCCGGGTGCTCGCGCTGTCGGCGCTGCTGGTGGGCCTGGGCATGGGCGCGGTCTCCATCGCGGGCACGGTCCCGGCGCTGATGCTGACCGTGGTGGTGTGGACCGCGGGCGAGATGCTCAACGCTCCCGTCAACGGCACCCTCATCGCCGACCTGTCCCGGCCCGAGATGCGCGGGCGCTACCAGGGCGTCGCCTCGATGGGCTTCACCGCCGCCAACTTCGTCGCGCCGATCTTCGGCGGCCTGCTGCTCGACCACGCCCCGCCCGCCACGCTGTGGCTGGTGCTGGCCGCGCTCGGCGTCGCCGTCGCGATCGGCCAGCTGCTCAGCGGCCCCGTCCGCGAGCGCCGCGCCCGCGCCCTGCAGGACCCCAAGACCACCGAGGGAGCGACCCTTGCCACCGCAACCGCGTGACACCGCGGCCGACCCCGGTCCGGCTGCGGGCCGCGCCGGGGTGGGCGGCTGGCTCAGGGAGACGGCCGGGGGGCTGCCCGCGACGTTCTGGTATCTGTGGGTCGGCACGCTGATCAACCGGGCCGGCGGGTTCGTGGTCATCTACCTGACCATCTACCTGACCACGGTGCAGGGGTTCAGCCCGTCGCAGTCGGGCCTGGTGCTCGGGCTGTGGGCGGCGGGCGGTGCGGTGGGCACGCTGGTCGGCGGGGTCGCCGCGGACCGGATCGGGCGGCGGCCGACGCTGCTGGTGGCCCACCTGGGCGCGGTGGCGCTGCTGGCGTCGCTGGCGTTCGCGCAGGGCTTCTGGGTGATCGCGCCGCTGACGTTCCTGTTCGGCGTGGTCGCCGAGAGCGCCCGGCCCGCGTTCCAGGCGCTGATGGTCGACGTGGTGCCCGAGCGCGACCGGCTGCGCGCGTTCACGCTCAACTACTGGGCCGTCAACGTGGGCTTCGCCGTCGCGGCGATGCTGGCGGGCCTGGTCGCCTCGGCCGACCCGAAGCTGATCTTCCTGCTGGACGCGGCGAGCGCGCTGGCGCCGTTCCTGTTCATCCTGCTCAAGGTGCGCGAGCCGCGCCGGGCCCGGCCCGCGGCGGCGCCGCACGCGCCGGTCGAGCGGGTGGGGCTGGGCATGGTGCTGCGCGACCGGGTCTTCCTCGGCTTCGTCGCGCTGAACGTGCTGATCTCCTTCGTGTTCATGCAGCACCTGTCGACGCTGCCCATCGCGATGACCGGCGACGGCATCCCGGCGCAGCAGTACGGCCTGGTCATCGCGCTCAACGGGATCCTGATCGTCGGCGGGCAGCTGTTCATCCCCAAACTGATCAGGTCGTACGACCGCTCGAAGGTGCTCGCCGCGGCCTCCCTGATCATCGGGTTGGGCTTCAGCCTCACCGCGTTCGCCGACACGGCCGCGTTCTACGCGGTGACGGTGCTGGTCTGGACGGTGGGCGAGATGCTGAACTCACCCTCGAACTCCACGCTGATCGCGGCCCTGTCCCCGGCCGCGATGCGCGGGCGCTACCAGGGCGTGATGTCGCTGTCCTGGTCGGTGGCCGGATTCGCCGCGCCGGTGCTCGGCGGGTACGTGCAGCAGCATCTCGGTGACGAGGTGCTGTGGTTGAGCTGCGGCGCCATCGCCGTCGTCGCAGCGGCGGGACAGCTCTGGTCGGGTCCGGCCCGCGAGCGGCGGGCGGCGGCACTGCAGGCGATGTGAGGACGGCATGAGGTTCGTACGCCAGACCGTGGGCGGGCTGCCCCGCACCTTCTGGATGCTGTTCTCGGCGATGCTGGTGAACCGCGTCGGTGCGTTCGGCCTGCTGCTGCTCCCGACGTACCTGACCACGGCTCGGGGCACCACGCTGGCCGTGGCCGGCCTGGTGACGGGGGCGTACGGCGCGGGCGGCGCGGGCGGCACCCTGCTCGGCGGCGTGCTGGCCGACCGCTGGGGCCGCAAGGCCACCTACCTCGCGGGCACCAGCACGGCGGCGGTGCTGATGGTCGGGCTGGGCCTGGCCCGGCCGATCTGGCTGATCGCGGTACTGGCCGCGGCGACCGGGCTGGCCCACTCGCTGCCCGGCCCGGCGACGGTCGCGGCGGTGGTCGACGTGCTGCCCGAGGCGGACCGCTCGCGCGCGTTCAACCTGCAGTTCTGGGCGTTCAACATGGGCGGCGCCATCGCCGCCGCGCTGGCGGGCGTGATCGCCGAGTTCAGCTTCCTGGCGCTGTTCCTCATCGACGCGAGCATGACCGCGGTGACGGCGGTGCTGGTCTGGCGCCTGGTGCCGGAGACGCTGCGCCGCGAGCGCACCCCGGATGCGGGGCCGCGGCGGCTGTTTCCGATCAACCGGGCGCGGCCGGCCGGTGCGGAGCGGGGCGGGCTGGGCGTGGTGCTGCGCGACCGGGTGTTCCTGACCTTCGTCGGGCTGACCTTCGTCCTGGCCCTGCTCACCGTGCAGGGGCAGTCGATCCTGCAGCTGGCGATGGAGGGCGACGGGCTGAGGCCGTCCGCGTACGGCATGGTCGTCTCGCTGGGCGGGGCGATGATCGTGGTGGGGCAGCTGTTCGTGCCGCGGCTGATCGGGGCGCGCCGCCACGCGGTCGTGCTGTCCGCCGCGTTCGTGCTGCTCGCCGTCGGGTACAGCACCGTCTTCCTGGCCGACCGGCTCTGGATCTACCTGGCCGCGGCGTCGGTGTGGACGGTCGGGCAGATGCTCGCCGCGCCGCCGAACGCATCGATCATCGCCGAGCTGGCGCCGACCGCGCTGCGCGGGCGCTACCAGGGCGTGTTCTTCCTGGTGTTTCCGGCGGCGGGGTTCGTCGCGCCGTCGGTGGGAGGCTGGAGCCTGCAGCACCTCGACGCCTGGCACTGGGTGGTGTGCGGCGCGCTGGGTCTGGCGGGCGCGGCCGGGCACCTGCTGGCGGCGCGGCGGCGTGAGGCGCGGGCCGCGCAGATCCGCCGGATGGCTCCCGCTCCACAAGCGACGCCCGAGCCCGCGCTCGCCTGACACGCCAACGCTTGCCGGCCGCATCGATTCTGATCGGCCGTTCTCTGATAACCGGGTGACATCGGCTCCACCGAATGGCTGATGGGTGGCTAATCCCATCGACCGATGTCGCAAAGTAACGGTTTGAAAACGTCCAACGTGACTGTTGACACAGCGCCAAATTAAGTAAGAATTCTTTCCACATACAGTTAACACTCCTTCCTAAAAGAGGTTGACGTCCGTGGAAAAAGGCGCGTACCAGACGGCAGGCACGGACAGCGTGCTGGCCCGTCTGCGCGCCAAGCTCCCGGAGTTCACCGGCGCCCTGCGGCGCGTGGCGGAACAGGTGCTGACCGACCCGGCCGGCGCCGCGCGGGCCACCATCGTCGAGCTCGCCGAGCGCTCGCACACCTCGCCCGCCACCATCACCCGGTTCTGCCGGGCGGTCGGCTTCGAGGGGTATGCCGACCTGCGCCTGGCCATCGCCGGGGAGACCGGCCGCGCCGCCCGCTCCGCGGGCTGGGTCGTCGACATCGGACGCGAGATCGAGCCCGGCGACCCGCTGGAGCGCGTACTCGGCCAGATCATGGCGGCCGACACCCGCGCGATGCAGGACACCGCCGCGATGACCGACCTGGCCGAGGTCGAGCGGGCCGCCGACGCGATCGCCGCCGCCGAGCGGGTCGACATCTACGGCGCCTCGGGCTCCGCGCTGGTCGGCGCCGAGATGCAGTTCTCCCTGCACCGCATCGGGATCGCCGCCTGGTCCTGGCCCGACGTGCACAACGGACTGGCCAGCGCCGCGCTGCTGCGCGCGGGCGACGTCGCGCTGGGCATCTCCCACTCCGGCCAGACCAGGGAGACCATCGAGATGGTCGCCGAGGCCGGCAGCCGCGGCGCGACCACGGTCGCGCTGACCAGCTTCCCCCGCTCGCCGCTGGCCGACGTCGCCGACGTCGTGCTGACCACGGCGACGCAGGCCACCACGTTCCGGCCGGACTCGCTGTCGGCCCGCCACCCGCAGCTGGTGGTCCTCGACCTGCTCTACATCGCCGTCGCGCAGCGCACCCACGAGCGTGCGCACGCGGCGTTCCAGCGCACCGCCCAGGCGGTCGCGGGCCACCGCCTCCGGGAGGTGGTGTGAGTGCTCTCCACCCTGACGGCCCCCGGCCGTCCCACAGGTTCCGGCGCAGCTGCGCCGGTTGACGCGGCGACGTCACGCGACGCAACGCTGCGGCATCTGGTCACGCCCGCGGGCGTGACGTTTCCCGGGTCGACCGGGGAGGCGCAACACCAGATCCAAGAGCAGCGACGCGCCGGATGGGCCCGACGCGCCGCGATATCTCGTACGAGGAGATTGTCATGACCGTAACCCCCGACAGCCCGTCGGAGCTGAACCGTCGCACCCTGCTGCGCCGGGCGGCTGCCGCCGGTCTGCTCGCCGCCCCCGCCGTCAGCGCCCTGGCCGCCTGCGCCAGCGAGGACGGCGAGGGTGGCACCACCGGCGAGAAGACCGAGGCCAACCCGTTCGGCGTCGGTGACAAGCAGCCGCTCGAGGTCGCGTTCTTCAACGGCGGCTTCGGCGAGGAGTACGCCAAGTTCGACGTGGCGGCCTATGAGAAGAAGTTCCCGGGCAGCAAGGTCGAGCTGAAGTTCTCCAAGACCATCCTGACCGACTACCAGCCGCGCTTCTACGGTGGCAACCCGCCGGACGTGCTGAACAACTCGTCGCCGGAGACCATCCCGGTCGGCCCGGTGGTGCAGGGCGGCCAGCTGACCGACCTCACCCAGCTGCTGGACGCCGGCAGCTTCGACGACCCGAAGACCAAGGTGCGCGACACCCTGGTGGCCGGCGTCGTCGAGGAGGGCACGTTCAACGGCAAGATGTACACGCTGAACTACGCGTACTCCATCTACGGCCACTGGTACGACGAGGCGCTGTTCGCCAAGAACGGCTGGACCGTGCCGAAGACGTGGGAGGAGTTCACCACGCTGGCCGAGGCCGCCAAGGCCAAGGGCATCGCGGCGTACACCTTCCAGGGCATCCACCCCTGGTACATCCACAACGTGATCTCGGAGTGGATCTACAAGGTCGGCGGCAAGGAGGCGATCCTCAAGATCGACAACCTGGAGCCGAACGCGTGGAAGCAGGACGCGGTCAAGGTCGCCGCCGAGCGCATCGCCGAGATGGCGAGCAAGGGCTGGATCCAGGCCGGTGCCGCGGGTCTCGACCACACCACCACCCAGCAGGCCGTGCTCGACGGCAAGGCCCTGTTCATCTGGTGCGGCTCCTGGCTCGAGGGCGAGATGGCCAAGACCCTGCCCGCGTCGGTCAAGCTGGCCGTCGCCCCGCCGTGGGACCTGACCAGCTCGGACAAGGCCAAGTACGGCGCCGTGCACGCGGCCCCCGGTGAGGGCTTCGTCGTCCCCACCAAGGCCAAGAACCAGGCCGGTGGCCTCGAGTTCCTGCGCATGATGCTGGGCAAGGAGCAGGCCCGCAAGTTCGCCGAGCTCACCAAGTCGCTGCCCGTGGTGAAGGGTGCGGCCGACGGCCTCACCATCTCCAGCGCCCTGACGTCGGCCTCCAAGGTCGCCGCCGCGGCCACCGAGGTCATCAACTGGCGTTACGGCGGCTGGTACACCCCGCTGCAGAACGCGGTGTTCGCGGCCGCGACCGACCTGGCCGCCGGCAAGAGCAGCGCCGAGAAGTTCATGGACGCCGTGCAGAAGGCCGCCGACGAGGTGGCGAAGGACGACAAGATCGTGAAGCAGAAGGCTTCCTGATCTCGCGTCCGGGCCGCCGGCAACGGCGGACCAGCGTGATCGGGCGGGGCCGGACCACCGGCCCCGCCCAACCCTTCCGAAGTCGCCGGCAAAGGACTACCGCCATGTCGTTCGGCAGAGCCCGTTTCATCACAGGGTTCCTCTTCGCCCCGATCCTGCTGTACGCGGTGTACGTGCTCTACCCGTACGCCCAGACGGCGTACTACTCCGTCACCGATTTCTCGGGCTTCAGCCCGGACTTCTCGTACGTCGGATTCGGCAACTACGTCGAGCTCTTCGGAGACGACGTGTTCCTGAAGGCGCTCGGCCACAACGTCGTGGTGCTGACGGTCTACCCGGTCGTCACGATCCTGCTGGCGCTGTTCTTCGCCTTCATGCTCAACGTCGGCGGCCGCGGCGACAAGGCCGGCGTGCGCGGCGTGCGCGGCTCCTCGGTCTACAAGTTCATCTTCTTCTTCCCGCAGGTGCTCTCCATCGCCATCGTCGCCGTCATCTGGCGCCGGGTGTTCCAGAGCAACGACGGCGGCCTCATCAACTCCCTGCTGATGGAGCTGGGCCTGGTCGAGCGGGACAAGCCGCTGATGTTCCTGGCCGAGGGCGAGTCCGTCTTCCCGCCGATCACCATCGGCAACTTCACCTTCGAGGCGCCCGTCGTCCTGGTCTGCCTGATCCTCATCGCGATCTGGGGCGGCGTCGGCTTCTACCTCGTCCTGTTCTCCGCCGCGATGCAGTCGATCCCCAAGGACATCTTCGAGGCGGCCACGCTCGACGGCGCCACCCGCGTGCAGACGTTCTTCCGGGTCACCCTGCCCCTGCTGCGCGAGCACGTCTCCGTCGCCTGGGTGTACCTCGGCATCGCCGCGCTCGACTTCTACGCCCTCGTGGTCGGCATGACGCCCGGCCCCGGCGGCGGCGGCCCGAACGACGCCAGCCAGGTGATGAGCTCGTACATGATGTCGAACGCCTTCCGGCCGTCGCGGTTCGACTCCTTCGCGTTCGCCTGCGCCATGGGCGTCTCCATCGCCATCCTGACCCTGCTGCTCGCCGCGGTGCAGCTGCGGGTCACCCGCAGCCGCGACAAGCTCGAGTTCTGAGGGGCAACGCCATGTCTCACCTCGCGACCACCGAAGCGCCCGCGACGCCCGAACCCCCCGCCGCGCCCCCCAGGGCGGCGAGCGAGGCCAAGCCGCCCAAGGAGGAAGGCCGGGTCTTCAACGTCTTCTCGCACGGCTTCCTGTTCCTCTGGGGCGCGCTGGTCACCATCCCGCTGATCTGGGCCGTCATCCAGTCGTTCAAGACCGACACCGAGATCATCAACGACCCGCTGGGCCTGCCCGAGCAGTGGCTCTGGGGCGCCTTCGGCCGGGCCTGGACCAAGGGCAACATCGGCGAGTTCTTCATCAACACCGTCGTCGTGCTCATCGGCGGCGTCAGCCTCACCATGCTGCTCGGCTCCATGGCCGCGTACGTGCTCGCCCGCTACCCGTTCCGCGGCAACCGGGCGGTGTACTGGCTGTTCGTCGCCGGCCTGACCATGCCGATCTACCTCGGCATCCTGCCGCTCTACCTGACCGTCGACAAGGTCGCCAAGGGGCTCGGGCTCACCGAGGTCATCGGCCTGAGCACCCACCTCGGCCTGATCCTGGTGTACGTGGCGTACTCGCTGCCGTTCACGATCTTCTTCCTGCACGCGTTCTTCCGTACGCTGCCCAGCAGCATCGCGGAGGCGGCGTCGGTGGACGGCGCCGGGCACGTGCGGCTGTTCTTCCAGGTGATGATGCCGATGGCGAAGCCTGGTCTGATCGGCATCGGGATCTTCAACGTGATCGGGCAGTGGAACCAGTTCATCCTGCCCACGGTGATCATGAAGGACGAGGACAAGCGGCTGCTGACGCAGGGGCTGCTGGAGCTGGCGACGAACGCGCGGTACGAGACGGACTTCGCGCGGCTGTTCGCGGGCATGACGATCGCGATGCTGCCGATCCTCGCGGTGTACCTCGTGTTCCACCGCCAGGTCCAGGCCGGGCTGACGGGGGCGACGCTGAAGTAGCGCGTACGCCGGCCGCGTGTCCCGTGCGCGCCGCACCGAACCCGTTTTTTAATAGACGTTGGCCTATCTGGATGACTTCGATCTCGAATTCGTCATCCAGATAGGCCAACGTCGTTCGAAGGGCGGGGCGGGTCTGTGGACAGATCGGCGTGTCGTCCACAGGTTGGCGGGCGGCTGTGGATCCGAGCGGATCCGGCGGTGAGGCTGCCGGGATGCGCCCAGCCCTCCGGGATGTCCTGAACGCCGGCGACGGCGTCGTCACACGCACGGCGGCCGAATGCCACGAAGCCGTCGACCGCAACGGGCTCGCGTACGCCGTGCGCGCCGGACACGTGCTGCGGCCCCTTCCGCGCACATTCCTCCTGCCGGAGTTGCTGGAAGACCCGCACGCCGTGCTGCGCGCCGCCCTGGCGTACGCGGACGGTCCGGTCGCCGCGAGCCATCTGTCCGCGCTGCGTGTCTGGGGACTGCCGGTGCCGGGCGACGTGTGGACGCACCTGATGACCGGCGAGACGCGGCATGTGCGCGGTGCGCCGGGTGTGCTGGTCCACCGACGCGCCGGGTTCGTCGCCGAGCCGCCTGATGTGCTCGAGCGCGAGGGTGTGCCGGTCACGCGATTGGAGGCCGCGATCGTGGACAGCTGGCCGCTGCTCGACGGCGAGGCCAAGCGGGCTCCGGCGATCATGGCTGTGAACAACCGTATGACGACCCCCGCCCGCCTCACTGAGGAGCTGGCGCGAGCCCCGCGGCTGGCGGGCCGGCGTCACCTCGTACACCTGGTGGACCGTCTTGAGGCGGGATGCCGCAGTCCGCTGGAACTCTGGGGATACGACCGGGTTTTTCGAGGGCGGGCGTTCGCCGGGCTGAAGTGGCAGGTGCCGGTGCGCCTCGACGGCCGCACGGTGATCCTCGACGTCCTGGATGAGGCGACGGGGGTGAACGTGGAGCTGGACGGATTGGCGCACCACTCGTCGCGGCAGGACCGCGAGTGGGACATGCGGCGGGATGCGGCGCTGAGTGCGCTCGGTTACACGGTCGTGCGGTACAGCGGTGCGCGGCTGCTGCGAGAGCCCGACGCGGTGCGCGCCGAGGTGCTCCGGACGCTCTCCACCCATCGCCTCCGACGCTGACCGGCGGCCGGAGCGGGCGCGAGTGACTCCCGGGCCCGTTTTTTCATAGACGTTGGCCTATCTGGATGAAGTTTTTGTTTTAGTATTGATACAGATATGGGAACCTGGATGTTAAGAGGGAGGCG